>RFZR01000298.1 GCA_009920595.1 Alphaproteobacteria bacterium
AAGAAGATGTACAAGCAGAAGGGCACCGGTGGTGCACGTCACGGTTCGGCACGCGTGCCGCAATTCCGTGGCGGTGGTCGCGCCTTCGGTCCGGTTGTACGCAGCCATGCGCATGATCTTCCGAAGAAGGTGCGTCAGCTCGCGCTGCGTCATGCTTTGTCGGCAAAGGTGAAGGACGGCGCGGTGCGCGTGTTCGACACGGCTGCCTTGTCTTCGCCAAAGACGAAGGATCTTACCGATCGTCTCGGCAAGCTCGGTTTGGCCAATGCGCTCGTCATCGACGGTGCAGAAGTTGAAAAGAATTTCGCGCTTGCTGCGCGCAACATCCCGAATATCGACGTCCTGCCGGTGCAGGGCATCAATGTCTACGACATCCTGCGTCGTGAGACGCTGGTGCTGACGAAAGCCGCCGTGGACGCATTGGAGGCTCGCTTCAAATGAGCATCGATCCGCGCCATTACGACGTCATCGTCAGCCCTGTGATCACCGAGAAGGCGACCGCTGCATCCGAGCAGAACAAGGTCGTGTTCAAGGTCGCTCGCACAGCGACAAAGCCGCAAATCAAGGCGGCAGTTGAGAAGCTCTTCAACGTGAAAGTGAAGAGCGTGAATACATTGATCCGGATGGGCAAGATCAAGACCTTCAAAGGCAAGGTCGGTCAGCAATCCGATGTCAAGAAGGCGGTCGTGACTCTCGCTGAGGGTTCATCAATCGACTTCACGACGGGTCTCTGAAGAAGGATCGCGCGCTATGGCTCTTAAAACATTCAAGCCGACGACACCGAGCCTTCGCCAGCTCGTTCTTGTCGATCGCAGCGACCTCCATAAAGGTAAGCCCGTTAAGGCGCTGACCGAAGGTAAGTCGTCAAAGGGCGGCCGTAACAATAATGGCCGTATCACCGTGCGTTTCCGTGGCGGTGGTCACAAGCAATCTTACCGCGTGATCGACTTCAAGCGTCGCACACAGCCGGGCGTTGCCGCCAAGGTTGAGCGCATTGAATATGATCCGAACCGCACAGGTTACATTGCGCTTTTGAAATATCCGGACGGCACATTGTCCTACATTCTCGCGCCGCAGCGTTTGCAGCCGGGTGATGAAGTGGTGTCGGGCGAACAGGCTGACATCAAGCCGGGCAATGCCATGTCGATCGGCAACATTCCGGTTGGCACGCTCGTGCACAATATCGAAACGAAGATCGGCGCGGGCGGCACGCTTGCTCGTTCAGCTGGTAACTATGCGCAGATCGTGGGTCGCGATCAGGGCTATGTTATTCTTCGTTTGAAGTCGGGTGAACAACGCCTCGTTCATGGCAATTGCTATGCAACGGTTGGTGCGGTGTCCAATCCCGATCACATGAACACCACGATCGGTAAAGCCGGTCGTCAACGCTGGCTCGGCCAACGCCCGCACAATCGCGGCGTCACCATGAACCCGATCGACCATCCGCATGGTGGTGGTGAAGGTCGTACATCGGGTGGTCGTCACCCTGTGTCGCCATGGGGCAAGCCGACCAAGGGCAAGAAGACGCGGTCTAACAAGCGCACAGACACATTCATTGTGTCGAACCGCCACGCCCGCAAGAAGAAGTAAGGGAAGGTTCTGATGACACGTTCAGTCTGGAAAGGCCCGTTTGTCGACGGCTACCTCCTCAAAAAGGCGGATGCGGCGCGCGACTCGAAGCGGTCTGAAGTGATCAAGATTTGGAGCCGTCGTTCGACGATCCTTCCGAATTTCGTTGGTCTCACATTCGGCGTTTACAACGGCCAGAAACATATTCCGGTTTCAGTGTCGGAAGAAATGGTCGGACACAAATTCGGTGAATTCGCACCGACCCGCACATTCCACGGTCATGCGGCCGACAAGAAGGCAAAGAGGAGCTGATCGCGATGGGCAAGGCATCCACCCCCCGCGCTCTGGCGGACAATGAAGCGAAAGCGGTTGCGCGGATGATCCGCGTTTCGCCTCAGAAGCTTAATCTCGTCGCGCAACTTATTCGCGGCAAGAAGGTTTCGCGCGCACTCGCTGATCTCGAATTCTCGCGCAAGCGCATTGCTGCTGACGTGAAGAAATGTCTCGAAAGCGCGATTGCGAATGCCGAGAATAATCACGACCTCGATGTCGATGATCTCGTTGTGTCGCAGGCTTTCGTCGGCAAGGCGCTTGTTATGAAGCGTTTCCACGCTCGTGCGCGCGGTCGCGCCGGTCGTGTTGAAAAGCCGTTTTCAAATCTCACCATCATCGTGCGGGAAGTTCCCGCATCGGCTGAGGCATAA
>RFZR01000299.1 GCA_009920595.1 Alphaproteobacteria bacterium
AACGACAATACCTGAGCCACCACTTCCAGCAAATGTGCCTCCGTCCGCACCGCCACCCCCTGTGTTAGTAACACCAACATAATTATTTGTTGTGGCGCTTCCACCACCACCAGAAGAGGTTCCCATAGTTGATGTATCGCGACCGGCACCGCCACCACCATAAAAGACAGCACTTCCCGTAATAGAGCTAGAAACTCCTGCTCCACCATTAAGAACTCCACCTACACCTCCCGCACCACCACCACCGCCCGCACCACAACCTCCGCCGGTACAATTCACATTGTTAGCAGTTCCGGTACCTCCGGCATTTCCAGCTGTAATGGTAGTGCCACCATCAATACTTGTGCCACCGCTTGCTCCACCCACCTTGCTATTAGCAGTACTTCTAGATCCGCCATAAGCAATAATATTGCTACCGAAAGATGATTGTGTTCCGGGATTACCATTTACGAGATCGGCACTAGGAGAGTAACCTGCACCACCCGCGCCAACTGAAATGGAAATATTTCCAGCAGACACAGAAGTATATCCCGTAGCCACACCACCACCACCACCACCGGCACCATAATAAACACCATACCATCCACGGCTACCTGATCCGCCACCACCTACCACAAGGTACTGCACCTGGCCCGTGATAGGTGAGTTCCATGTATATGAACTACCATTCCAAGAAAGACTTCCCTCGGCTAATGTTACTGACGCTCCATTAGTTAAGGTAGCTGAAGATGATGAGCCATATACGTCGTTAAACTGATAGCTTCCGCCGCCAAGCAACTGAATAATGTTGTTGCTTGAAATGTTTCCACTAACGTTACCTGTCATAGTAACGCTACCATTACCTGCCGTTGTATTGATCGTTAAATTCTTGCCTAGATATAAGTTATTTGCATAAGACTGGTTACCTGAGGTTGTAATCGAACTACCGGTTAAATAAACGCTGTTATTCGCTGTCGCATAGTTAATAGTTAAAGAGGTTAACGGTGTCGTTGCACCAATCGTGTTCGCAAGGGTAAGCACGCCCGTCGCTCCAGCGGATGCATTAGTAGTTGTGATGGTTAAGTCGTAGCCACCATTAATTGTACCGTTTAGAGTAAGCGGGCCATTATTCTTAATGGACGATGTTGAGCCTAAGGTAATAGCACCCGCATAGCTCGCGGCAGAGGATGAACTATTAATAAGCCCACCACCAGAGGAGATGCCTGTCCCGTTAAGTGTTAACGCGTTGGTATTTGTAACACCTGTTCCGTTTAAATCTAGCACAGCACCTGAATTAATAGTCACAGAGCTTGATGAAGCTCCAAGAGCAGTTGCATGGGCGGCCTTAACAGTTC
Organism: Alphaproteobacteria bacterium; assembly: GCA_009920595.1. GTDB lineage: Bacteria > Pseudomonadota > Alphaproteobacteria > Rhizobiales > Beijerinckiaceae > CAIUPE01. The sequence goes on from RFZR01000299.1 coordinate 1,335, forward strand.
CCGCAGTCACCGTTGTTCCGCCACTATAGGTGTTAGCACCTTGAAGTGTGAGTGTGCTGGTTGCACTTGTGTCTTTAGTGATAGAACCTGCACCACTAATGATACCAGTGAGTGTTTGATCTGAAGATGATGAGTACTTGAACGTACCATCATTCGCGATGTTACCTGCGTATGAACCGGTAGCACCTCCTAACTTACCTGTACTACCGATGATCAGTGTCGCACCGGAAGCAATCGTGGTGTTACCGATATAGGTGTTCACCCCTGTGAGGGTTTCTGTACCCGCGGATACGGTCAAGTCACCGTTCGCGTTACTGATCACACCACTAAAGGTATCGTTCGCAGCGGTGAGGTTAAGGAGTTTTGTGCCTAAGTAAGCCGTACCACTACCTGAGAGTGATTTGATCGAAGCACTTGTAGTGACCGCTTGTATGTCAAATGTACCATTCGCAGCGACACTTGAAGAGGCAGCGATAGCACCTGCAGCGCTAAGGGCTAAGGTCGCACCACTATTAATAGTCGTTGCACCAGTGTAAGTATTCACACCGGATAAGGTTAATGTAGCAGTGCCAGCATCTGTTAACGCTGCCGCACTCGCACCATCACTGATGATGCCTGTGATCGAACTTGCACCACCGTTAGTGATGCTTAAAGTGCCTGCGAGTTTAATCGCAGCAGCAGTGAGTACGTCTGTGGTGATCGTAATATTACCTAATGCATTGGTAGCACCCACTGCACCAGTGAATGTCGTATCCCCTGTACCATTTGTACTGATGGTGAGTGTCTTACCTGTTGCATTACCATCGATAGCTCCACCAAATGAGACACTACCGTTTGCTGTGGTAGTGAAGGTGTCATTCGCACTTAAGGTCACAGCCCCTGTATAAGTTTGTGTACCTGAGGTTGTGACGTTAGC
>RFZR01000300.1 GCA_009920595.1 Alphaproteobacteria bacterium
GTGAAAATATCAGCAAAAGCCACGCCGATTTTTTGCGGCTCGCCATCGGGCGCGCCGGTCAAATCCATGATCCCGCCCATGGCTTGAATCATGAAATCATAGCCTGCGCGTTCGGCATAAGGCCCGTCCTGACCAAAGCCTGTGACGGAGCAATAGATCAGTTTCGGATTGATCGCTTTGAGGCTTTCATAATCGAGGCCGTATTTTTTCAAGCCCCCCACTTTGAAATTTTCAATGAGCACATCAGCATGCGCGGCCAAGCGCTTGATGATCGCTTGGCCTTCAGCGGTTTCAAAATCGACAGCGATGGACCGCTTGCCGCGGTTGCACGCGTGAAAATAAGCAGCCGACAAATCGCCGCCATCAGCCGCGGCAACAAAGGGCGGGCCCCAAGTGCGCGTATCATCCCCCGTGCCGGGGCGTTCGACTTTGACAACATCCGCGCCGAGATCAGCGAGTGTTTGTCCGATCCACGGACCCGCAAGAATGCGCGCGAGTTCGAGAACGCGAAGACCGGCAAGGGGTTTTTGTGTTGGCATGATTTAGAAAAACGCCTGCAGACCCGTAATCGCGCGACCCAAGATCAGAGCATGCACATCATGCGTGCCTTCATAGGTGTTCACGCTCTCCAGATTCTGTGAGTGACGCATCACATGATAATCCTGGCTGATACCATTGCCGCCATGCATATCGCGGGCGATGCGCGCGATATCGAGCGCCTTGCCGCAATTGTTGCGCTTGACGATGGAGATCATTTCGGGCGCGAGCTTGCCTTCATCAAAGAGGCGGCCGACACGCAACGAGGCCTGAAGGCCAAGCGAAATATCCGTCATCATGTCAGCGAGCTTTTTCTGCACGAGCTGTGTCTGCGCGAGCGGCTTACCGAACTGGATACGATCCAGCGTATATTGCCGCGCGCGATGCATGCAGTCTTCTGCCGCACCCAACACGCCCCATGAAATGCCATAGCGTGCGCGGTTCAAGCAGCCGAACGGACCTTTGAGGCCGGAGACATTTGGCAAGAGATGATCTTCCGAGACAACAACACCATCCATCACGATTTCACCGGTGATCGAAGCGCGGAGCGACAGCTTGCCTTCGATCTTCGGTGCGCTTAGTCCCTTCATGCCTTTCTCAAGCACGAAGCCGCGGATTTCATTGTCATGCGCAGCGGATTTTGCCCACACCACAAATACATCCGCAATCGGCGAATTCGAGATCCACATTTTGGACCCCGTGAGCTTATAGCCATCGGCGACTTTTTCAGCACGCGTCTTCATGCCGGCGGGATCAGACCCTGCATCTGGTTCTGTCAAACCGAAACAGCCGACCCATTCGCCGCTTGCGAGTTTCGGCAAATATTTTTTGCGCTGTGCTTCCGAGCCATAGGCATAAATCGGATACATCACGAGCGAGGATTGCACGCTCATCATCGAGCGATAGCCAGAATCGACACGCTCGATTTCGCGCGCCACAAGCCCGTAAGAGACATAGCCCGCATTCGCACAGCCATAGTCTTCCGGCAGCGTGACACCGAGAAGACCGAGCTGGCCCATCTCGTTGAAAATCTCACGATCGGTTTTTTCTTTCGCGTAGGCTTCCGTCACGCGCGGCTGCAATTTTTCCTGCGCGTAATCGCGCGCCGTGTCGCGGATCATGCGCTCGTCTTCCGTCAATTGCTCATCGAGTAGAAACGGATCTTCCCAGTCGAATTTCTGGAGGCTTTGCTTTACGTGTCCGTGCATGATGATACTCCCCCGTTAAACTGAAATTTTAATCGAGCAATTGATCGAGGCCGCGACGCAGGCCCTTGGTCTCGCGCACGCGGCGCGCAGCAAGCAGCGTGCCGGACACATAAGGCGCGGCTGACGTGCCCGCATCGTGACGGATCACAAGGCGCTCATCCGGCGCGCCGAACACGGCTTCGCAAGACAAGAGATAGCCGGGCATGCGCACCGAATGGACTTGCACCGAGCCTATTGTTGCGCCGCGTGTTTCGCGCGCACCGCTCAATTCATTCACAGGCTTCGCATTTGAAGGTTTGCGAATAGCCGACAAGCGCTCAGCCAATTCGCGACCCGTGCCGGATGGCGTATCTGGCTTTTTGGCAGAGGCATAATCAATCACTTCGACATCGGCGACATGTTTTGCGGCCATCAAAGCAAAGCGCGTCATCAATGCCGCTGTGATCGAATAATTGCCGGAGGCGAAGACGCACAACCCTTTTGCAAGCGCGAGCTTCTCAATCTC
>RFZR01000004.1 GCA_009920595.1 Alphaproteobacteria bacterium
AGCTGATCGACTTCTTCATTTTCGGGATGGCCCGCATGGCCCTTCACCCAATGAAATTCGACCGTATGGCGTTTGACGACATCATCAAGCCTTTGCCAGAGATCGGCATTTTTCACGGGCTTTTTATCAGATGTTTTCCAGCCATTGCGTTTCCATCCATGCATCCATTGCGTGATGCCTTGGCGCACATATTGACTGTCGGTGTAAAGATCGACCGCGCAAGGTCGTGTGAGACTTTCAAGCGCTTGAATGGCCGCCGTCAATTCCATTCGATTATTGGTGGTTTGCGCCTCACCGCCATTGAGCGTTTTGCGCGCTTCACCATAAATCATCAAAACGCCCCAACCGCCCGGCCCCGGATTGCCCGAGCACGCGCCATCGGTGAACAATGTCACGCGTTTTGGAGACTCTTCACCCGTCATTGCGAATAGCCGTAATCACGCGCGTTTCGGCACGCTTCAAAAAAGCGAAGCTTGCGATAATATTCGAGCGGATCTTTCGGACGCACCAGAGCGCCCGGCGGAACATTCAACCAATCGACAAGACGCGTGAGCATGAAGCGTAAAGACGCGCCACGGCATAACACCGGCAGCGCTTCAACTTCGCGCGGTTCAAGATCGCGAATGGCGCGATAGCCTGCAATCATCGCTTGGCCCTTGGTGATATTGAATGAACCATCAAGTTCAAAACACCAGGCGTTAAGGCAGATCGCTAAATCATAGGCCAGAAAATCCGTGCAGGCGAAATAGAAATCGATCACGCCGGAGAGTTTGTCTTTTAAGAAAAATACATTGTCGGTGAAAAGATCGGCATGGATGACGCCTTGCGGCAAATCTTTCGGCCATTCCGCTTCCAACGCTTGAAGAGAAGCCGCTGTGGCGTCGCGTAGTCCTGGCGTCACGGAATCGGCACGGTCTTTCGCCGCATCAAAAAGCGGCCGCCAGCCCTCCACTGAAAGCGCATTGACGCGTGTGCCTTTATAGTCTTGTCCCGCGAGATGAAGCCGTGCGAGCGCTTCTCCCACTTCGCGACAATGATGAGCATTGGGACGTGCAATGCCCATGCCTTCAAGAAATGTCACGATCGCAGCAGGACGGCCTTCCAATTCACCCAGCGTCTCGCCGCTTTTCATCCGCACAGGACGCGGACAATTAATGTCGCGCATCGCAAGATGATCCATAAGGCCGATGAAAAAAGGCAGGTCTTCTTTTTTCACGCGTTTTTCATAGAGCGTCAGAATGAAATATCCGCCTTCAGTGTGAAGGAGAAAATTCGAATTCTCGACGCCTTCTGCGATGCCTTTGAAAGACAACACACCGCCAATATCATAAAGCGCGATGAATTTTTCGAGCGCGTCCTCGGGGACATCAGTGTAAACGGCCACGATTTACCCCTGAACCTTTTCACGCAATTCGCGCGGCAGAGGAAAGAACATGGTTTCATCCGCCGTTGTGATCGTTTCAACCGTCACATCATAGCGTTCAGCAAAAGCATCAACGATGCCTTCAACAAGAATATCGGGAGCGGAAGCGCCCGCTGTGATGGCAATGGTTTTTAAAAGCGGAAGTGTAGCCCACTCAATATCACGTGCTTCATTCACAAGCTTCGCAATCGGCGCGCCGGCGCGTTCGGCCGTTTCCCGCAACCGTTGCGAATTGGATGAATTCCAGGAACCAACAACAAAGACCGCATCCGCGCGGCCTGCAACGGAGCGCACAGCTTCTTGGCGATTGGTTGTTGCATAACAAATATCTTCTTTATGCGGTCCAGCGATCAGCGGAAATTTTATTTTGAGCGCTTCGACAATATCACGCGTATCATCAACGGAGAGCGTTGTTTGCGTCACAAATGCCAGTGACGCCCCATCGCTTTGCGGGAGCGTCTCTATATCCTCAAGTGTTTCAATCAAAGTCACCGCGCCTTCCGGCAATTGCCCCATCGTGCCAACCACTTCAGGGTGTCCTTTGTGACCGACGAGGAGAATGGTGCGTCCGCGCTTATGATGAATTTCGGCTTCGCGATGAACTTTCGTCACCAACGGGCAGGTTGCATCAATTGCGAAAAAATTCCGGCGCGCCGCTTCAGCGGGGACTGATTTCGGAACGCCATGCGCGGAGAAAATAACCGGCGCCTCGGTTTCGGGGATCTCATCAAGCTCGCGTACAAAGATGGCGCCTTTTCTTTTAAGATCATCGACGACGAAGCGATTATGGACAATCTCATGCCGGACATAGACCGGCGCGCCATAAGTCTTCAGTGCCGTTTCTACAACATCGATCGCGCGCACAACCCCAGCGCAGAAACCGCGCGGGGCGCAGAGGAGGATTGTGAGCGGCGGTTTTAAGGCCATGCGAGAATTCCGGACGAGAAAACTTGCCTGTTTGTGAGGGCCGCGCGAGAAGAGGTCAAGCGATGCCGGTCGTTTTCCCTGTTTGAAGGATCCCGCTTTTGCCGATTGATGCTTTCATTTTCGATATGGACGACGTGCTCTGCACCTACGATGTCGGGCGCAGGATCGCGGCTTTGGCCACTTTTTCTGGCCGTTCCGAAGCCGCAATCCGGCAGGCGATTTGGGAAAGCGATTTTTTGGACCGGGCGGACCGGGGCGAATTTTCAGCCGACGCTTATCTTGAGGCGTTTGGCCGTCTTTTGGGGAAGACTTTGAGCCGGGCGCAATGGGTCGAGGCCCGCCGTATCTCGATGACGCCTGATCTCCCGATGCTCAGTCTCGTCCGGTCACTCGGCCAAAGCCATCGCCTGGCGCTTTTGACCAATAATGACCGCCTTCTCTCTGAGACAATCGATAATTTGTTTCCCGAATTGCGCCCTCTCTTTGGGCCGCATCTCTATGTGTCTGCCGATTTGACGCTCGCAAAGCCCGATCCGCATATATTTCGCGCGGTCTGTGATCGTGTCGGAGCTGAAACCAAGCGCAGCTTTTTTGTCGATGATCTTGCCGTGAATGTTGCGGGCGCGAAGCAAGCGGGTCTTCAGGGTCATGTTTTCAAAGGCGTTGCGGGCTTCGTTCAGGCGCTCAAGAGCGCAGGGATCTCAACGGCACGTGATTGACGGGGGGCGTGGTATGGTTCCGGCCTTGACGGCGCGGGCCCTTCATGCGGATTTGCAACTATGAACGACTCAACCGCTCGCCCAGAGACGACCGCAAACACGGCGGGCAAATTTACAACAGGCTCAATCAAGCGCCATGTGCTCGTCATGTCTGCGAGCGGGGCTGCCGGTTTGATCTCCATCTTCGCCGTCGATTTTTTATCGCTTCTCTATGTATCGTGGCTCGGCAATGTGAATTTCACGGCTGGCGTTGGCTACGCCACCGCCGTGATGTTTTTTTCGACCTCCGCGAATGTTGGCATGATGATTGGAGTCACCGCGCTTGTGTCGCGTGCATTGGGTGCGCGTGATCGTGAGCGGGCGCGGCGGCAAGGTGGCACCAGCCTTGTGATTTCCGCCATTGCGGCATTGATCATCACGATTGCGATTATGAGCGCGCTTGATCCGATTTTGCGTTTACTTGGCGCGGAAGGAGAGACCGCGCGGGTGGCGCATCGGTTTTTGATGATCGCCATGCCTTCAAATGTCATTCTTGGTATTGGCATGGCGTTGTCCGGTTTGTTGCGTTCCGTTGGGGACGCGCGGCGCTCCATGTATGTCACGCTTTCAGGTGATCCGCTTTTCATTTTCGGTTTGGGCTTGGGAACTGATGGCGCCGCGATCGCCACGATTGGATCGCGTATTGTCTTTTGTATTGTCGGTTATCAAGGGGCGTTTCGCGTGCATGATCTTGTGCGCGTTCCAAAGCCGTTGGAAATTTTCGAAGATATGCCCGCTTTGTTTGGGATTGCTTTGCCAGCGGTGCTGACAAATCTTGCAGGCCCTGCAGCGGGCGCCTTTATGACGGCGGTGCTTGCGCCTTATGGTGATGAAGCAGTCGCAGCGAATGCCATTGTCACGCGGTTGATTCCTGTGGCCTTCGGAACGGTGTTTGCGTTATCGGGCGCGATTGGCCCGATCATCGGGCAAAATCTTGGGGCGCGCGATATTGCGCGTGTGCGCGCGACATTGAATGATGGCTTGTTGTTTTCAACAATCAGCATTGTTGCGGCTTGGGCGATCTTGGCGCTCGCGCATGAAGAATTATCGATCATCTTTCATGCGACCGCTGCAACGGCAGATCTCATTTCCTTTTTCTGTTTTTTCATCGCGGGGAGTTGGATTTTTCACGGCGCGCTTTTCGTTGCGAATGCGTCTTTTAACAATCTTGGCGCGCCGACGCTTGCCACCGCGTTTAACTGGGGCAAATCGACAATCGGCACCGTGCCTTTCGCGCTTTTGGGTGCTGAATGGTATGGTGCAAAAGGCGCTTTGACGGGACAAGCGGTGGGCGCTGTGTTTTTTGGTGTGGCTGGTGTGTGGGCCGCTTACAAAGTTGTCGATCGCGTTCAAAAAAGATGGACAACGGGCGTGTGAAATAACGCCTCGTTGAATGTGTGATGGGGAGGATAAGCCGATGATGACTTATCAGGAATGGTTGAAAATCGTTGAAGGCACGGAAGCGATGCGTGATGTCGCGCGACGTCTGGGTTTAGGCGATTCCGATATGCATCGCGCGCTTGAAGCTTTGATGCCTGCGACCATGATGAATGGTTTTGCGCAAACTGTTTTTGGTGCAGGGCGACCACCTGTGGGCAACCCGTTTGAAAGTTTTTTCGCCTCTCCTGAAATCAAGCGTGCTGTGGCCAAACAAGCTGCAGCTTTGTCAGGGATGAATGAAACATTTTTCAATGACATTATGCCAGCTTTTGCGAGTGGCTTTGCAACCGCGGCTCAGCAATTCTCGAAAACGGCGACCTCTTCAGGTGCAGGTGATACTTCTGGTCATGCGATGGGTGAGGCGATTGGCGGCATGATGGCGGCGATGATGGGTTTGGCGCCCGACAAAGCCAAAGAAGCAGACGCTGCAAAAGACCCCGCACAATTTGGAATGCAAATGTTCGAGAGTTTTGTTAAAGCCGGACAAAATGCGCAGGCTGATTATCTTAAAGCCATGCAGGATATGTTTAAAAAATAAGTTTGCGTCTTATTTCAAAGATAGCGTGCATAATCATAGACTGGCTTAACTTCGCGCTTCCAGTCATTCAAATAAAGCGCGATGAGATCATCGGCTTGGGTTTTACCGCGCGCTAAGATCCGGCGTAACGGCTCGAGATAAAGCGTTTCATTATCACCGCGCGCATTTTTGAGCGCGCGACGCTCAAGACCATATTCGGCAATTTTCAAAAGTTCTTTTGATAGCTCGAGAACACTCATCCGGCGGATGCTTGTTTCAAGCGCGCCTTTCGGTGTTTCACGACGGAGCATCTCGCGCTCTTCGCGCGACCATGATTTTGCAACATCCCACGCCGCTTCAAGCGCGGTTTGATCATAAAGCAAGCCCACCCAGAAAGCAGAGAGCGCCACAAGCATCGGCTTTGAGCCCGCATCTGCGCCACGCATTTCAAGATAGCGCTTCAACCGCACTTCCGGAAAAATCGTCGAGAGATGATTGACCCAATCAGAAAGAACCGGCCGCTCACCCGGTACCGCCGGATGTTTCCCCGCCATCAAATCGCGGAAGGACGTGCCGGAAACATCAAGATACTCGCTACCGCGCTTTAAGAAATACATGGGCACATCCATCGCCCATTCGGCATAACGCTCAAAACCCATGCCGCTTTCAAAAACAAAAGGCGTCATGCCGGTGCGATGGCGATCCGTATCAAGCCAGATTGCAGAGCGCATGGATTTATAGCCGTTCAACTCGCCTTCAGTGAAAGGTGAATTTGCAAAGAGCGCTGTCGCGATCGGTTGCAACGCAATCGATGTGCGTAGTTTCAAAACCATATCCGCTTCAGACGCGAAATCGAGATTCACCTGCACGGTGGATGTGCGATACATCATGTCGAGACCGAGCGTGCCGACCTTTGGCATGTAACGCGTCATGATTGCGTAACGGCTTTTCGGCATTGTTGGCGTTTCAGCGCGCGTCCATTCGGGGCTCATGCCGAGGCCAAGGAACCCAATATCGAGTTCGTTACCGGCAGCGAGAACGTCTTTGAAATGCTGATCGAGTTCATCCGATGTTTCGTGGAGCGATTGAACCGCAGCACCCGACAATTCGAATTGTCCGCCTGGTTCGAGCGAAATCGCACCGCCGCCTTTTGAATCAAAAAGGCCGATGATTTTGTCTTTGTCATGAATCGGTTCCCAGCCGGTCCGATCCTGCATCGAGAGGAGCAGCGCTTCGATTCCCTTTGTGCCTTCATAAGGAACAGGCGCATGGGTTTTCGGACGGAAGGGGAATTTTTCATGTTCCGTACCGATACGAAACTTGTCCTTCGGCTTTGAACCCGCCTCGAGATACGCGATCAGCGCGTCGCGGTTTTCAATCGGGGTCTCATCAGAGATATCGCGGGCCATGGGGACCTTTCGGGACGACCACGGGCGACACACCCGGGGACAGGCTCCATAGGGGGTTCACTGCGCCAGTGCAATCCGGTTCAGCCGAAATCACCGGAAGTGGCTTGCAGAAGCGCAAGCGCAGCAACAACCGCTGTATCGGCCCGAAGAATGCGGGGGCCGAGAGATATAGGTATAACTGATTGAATTTTTGATATTTTTTGTCTCTCGTCGGTCGAAAAACCACCTTCGGGTCCAATGAGGAGAGAGAGCGGCCCTGCAAGTGGTTTTTGCAGAGCGGCCAGCGGGTTGGTAATCTCGGCGCGTTCGTCACAAAAAATGAGCGTTCGGCCTGCCTCCCATGTGTCGAGCGCGGTTTCGAGTTTCCGCTCTGGCAAGAGTTCGGGGACAGCAATGATCCCGCATTGCTCGGCGGCTTCGATCATATTGGCAAAAAGCCGATCATGATTGAGGCGGGTCACTTGCGTGTGCTTCGTGATGACGGGCGCAATTCTCGAGACGCCCATTTCTACGGCTTTTTGCACGAGATAATCGAGCCGGGCCTGTTTTAACGGGGCGAAGAGAAGCTCGATCCTTCCCGGCTTTGTTTGCGGGCGGGTTTGACGGATGACGCTGAGTTTTGCGCCTTTTTTGCCAGTTTCCGTGATCTGCGCGAGAAATTCGCCGTCTTTCCCATTGAAAATTAGGACAACATCCTCGGGCTTTAGTCGGAGCACATGAAGAAGATAATGGCTCTGTTCACGCTCAAGCGTCAGCGCCGTCTCTATGACGATCGCCTGATCGACAAAAAGGCGCGGGGTCCTGAAATCATAATCGGGCACGCTGTTCTCCCCGCTCGCGAGCGGCAAAACCGCTTCTTTAGGGGCCATACCGTTGCCATAAAGGGCCTGTAAAGAGTTTTTCTCTATAGATTGATTGTCAGAGAACGAAACTGTTAGTGACAGGTGTTCGAGGAAACGTCGCGAGGAGCGGGGTAGTATGCAGACAACAGGGTTCACTTTTGGCGGAGCGCGTTTTGTAATTGCCGCCGCATTTGTTGGGTTGTTGTCGGGCACGACGGTTCATGCGGCCGATGATCCCTGTCAGGCGCTTGGTAAAGTTTTAAACGGCCGCGCACAGATCATTCAGGAAGTCCAATCCTATCGAGAAAAAAAGCCCACTGCTGATCAAGCTTGTGCGGCCTTTACAAAGCTTGCCAAACTGAATGTCACAGCGGTTGCCGCTGTTGAACGCGATGGCGCCTGGTGTCGCGCGCCGGAGGATCTCGCGGGCAGTTTGAAAAATCAGCAGAACGAAATTGATGCAGCAAAAAAGAATGCCTGCAAAGTCGCGGTTGAAATGAAAAAAGCGCAGAAGAATGGTGGTGGTACGCCCGCTCCATTTGGTGGTGCCGATGGCATTTTGGGCGGCGATATGAAGCTTCCGCAGGGTGCGCTCTAACATATGGATGACTTAAAAGATCGTGCCATTCCCGATGCGATGTTTGGGAATTGGGTGGATCGGTTAGCGCCTTTTTGGGTGCAGCCCTATTTGCGATTGGCGCGTTTAGATCGACCGATTGGATGGTGGTTACTCGTTCTACCTTGCTGGTGGTCAGCTGCACTCGTTGCATCCTATCAATCCCGCGCTTTTCCTGCACTCTCCGATTTGATTTTATTTTTTATTGGTGCTGTCGCCATGCGTGGCGCTGGATCAACTTACAATGACATTGTCGATCGTGATCTTGATCGGCGTGTAGCACGCACGCGATCGCGGCCAGTGGCCTCGGGCCAAGTCAGTGTCAAAGCCGCTTCATTGTTTTGCGCGCTGCAATGTTTGATCGGCTTGCTCGTTTTATTGTCCTTCAACGCCTTTGCCATCGGGCTTGGATTTCTCTCGATGGTGCCGGTGCTCATTTATCCTTTTATGAAGCGCATCACCTCATGGCCGCAAGCCGTGCTCGGCCTCGCTTTTTCATGGGGCGCTTTGATGGGCTGGGCCACGTCTCAAGGCGCGCTCGCCGCGCCGGCTTTTTGGCTGTATGGCGCCGCTGTCGCTTGGACCATGGGCTATGACACAATCTATGCCGTCCAAGACATTGAGGATGATGCCATTGCCGGAATCCGCTCGACGGCTCTTCTTTTCGGCGCACAGACCCCTTTAGCAGTGGGTATCTTTTACGCGCTCGCCAGCCTGATGACTTTCGCCGCGCTGATTTCTGCGGGGGTTGGGTGGGTCGCTTATACAGGAGCAACTTTGTTTTCTGCCCATCTTTTTCACCAAACGCGCAGAATTCGGCTCAATGATGGGGCTTTGGCGTTGAAACTCTTTCGGTCGAACCGGGATGCCGGTCTCCTCCTTTTTGCGGGACTTGCGCTTGATGCTGCGGTGCGGCATGTCCTGCCGGGGCTGATCGGCTGACCCTTCGGCTGCGCCCAAGGCTAAAGTCACGAGAAAGGATGATCCGATGTCTGCGACCACGAACCCCGTTCAGGGCAAGCAATTATTGCATCTGGTCTTTGGCGGGGAGCTTGTCGATCTCGACAGCGTGGACTTCACCGATTTGTCAAAGCTCGATATTGTTGGCATCTTCCCGAATTATGCGTCCGCTCATGCCGCATGGAAAGCCAAAGCGCAGGCCACAGTCGACAATGCCCATATGCGTTACTTTGTTGTTCATCTTCATCGGTTGCTTGATCCACTCACCTCTGCTGGCGACAAGCACTAAGGCGCGATTGTTTATTTTCTGATGTTGAAACGGATCGCCCGCTACCCGCGTCTTCAAGCTGCAATCGGGGCGGTCCTTGCGGGCTATTTGAAATTTGTGCGCGCCACAACACGGTTCACATGGCTTGGCCCTTATCGTGTTGATGATTTGAAAAATGAGGGCGCATTTATTTGTACAATCTGGCATGGCCAAAATTTCATGATCCCACTTGCGATGTGGGATGGCGCGCGTGTTGCCGTTATGATTACGCGTCATGGCGATGGTGCCGTTGTTGCTGAAGCCTGTGAACGCATGGGCATGACTCCCATTCGTGCCTCCGGGGGATCACATAAACAGAAAGATGAAAAAGGCGGTGCCGCGGGTTTACGCGCCATGATCACAGCGCTTGATCAGGGATATATTGTTGCGATGACTCCCGATGTACCGAAAAACGCACGCGTCGCGGTGCCAGGGATTATTGCGCTTGCCAGACTGTCAGGTCGTCCGATCCGTCCGATTTGTGTCGCAACAACAAATCGAATTGATCTTGATAATTGGGATCGAACAAGTTTGTGTTTGCCATTTGGTCGCGGAGCGATTTCAGTCGGCGAGCCGATTCAAATTGCGCGTGATGCCGATGCGGAGACGCAAGAACAAATCAGGCTAAAACTGGAACGCGATCTTGATGCCATGCATGACGCTGCTTACAGTTTTCTTGGCGCAAAAGATCCGGGTGAAAAACTGCGGGCCAATCGCTCATGACGGTTGAACCTTTAAGCTATCGCTTTTATCGCGCTTTGACGGATGGCGCGCGTCCGCTCGCGCATATGATGTTGCTTGAGCGCTCGCGTCGAAACAAAGAAGATCGCACGCGTTTAGGAGAGCGTCGCGGGGAAGCGACGCGTAGTCGTCCCGCGGGTCCGCTTGTTTGGGTTCATGGCGCGAGTGTCGGTGAAAGTCTTTCGCTTCTGCCCATTATTGAAGCGCTGGCTGCTGAAGATTATTCGGTTGTTGTCACATCAGGCACAGTGACATCCGCGCAAGTTTTGGCCCGACGCCTTCCGGAAGGATCGACGCATCAATATATGCCGCTTGATGTCTCGCGCTATGTGGATCGCTTTCTTGATCATTGGCGTCCGGATCTTGCGATTTTTGCCGAGTCCGAAATTTGGCCCAATATGTTATGCCAAGCGCATCAACGCGGCATTCCGCTTGTGCTCGTGAATGCGCGTATGTCGGCGCGCAGCTTTCGTCGTTGGTCGCAAATGCGTTCGCTCGCGACTTATCTCTTCACGCGCTTTGATTTATGTCTCGCGCAATCGCAAGCTGATGCCGAACGCCTTGTGCGTCTCGGTGCGCCGCGTGTCACTGTAACCGGCAATTTGAAATTTGATTCTGTCCCTCCACCGGCTTCTGCTGTTGCGGTTGCGGGCATGAATGATTTGATTGGTGGAAGGCCTGTGTGGTTGGCCGCCTCAACTCATGCCGGTGAAGAGCTTCTTGTGATTGAAGCGCATCGGCGTTTGGCGCAGCGTTATCCTGATCTTTTGACCATCATCGCGCCGCGTCATCCGGAACGCGGACGTGAAATTTACTCTGCATCCGCGCGTCAAGGATTGCGCGCATCGCAACGCGCGCTTGGTCTTCAACCTGATACAGCAACCGATATTTACATTGCCGATACGATCGGTGAGATGGGTTTATTTTATCGCATCGCTCCGATCGTGTTTCTTGGCGGATCGCTTGTACCGCATGGCGGACAAAATCCGATTGAACCGGCAAAGCTTGGCGCAGTGCTCATTCACGGACCGCATATTCATAATTTCGACGAGGTCTATGCCGCACTTGAACATGCGGGCGGGGCCTATCAAGTCAATGGTGCCGACGAACTCGCGGCAACGCTTGATCATTTGATTGATGATCAGATAACGCGTGAAGATGTGGCTCAACGTGGTACAAAAGCCGTGATGTCTCTTGGTGGGGCGCTTCGTAAAACCATGATGGAGATCGCGCCCTATCTCCTCAAAATGCATCTTGGAAATCGGCCATGATGAAAGCGCCGGCGTTTTGGTGGGAAAAACCGGGACCGCTCGCTCATCTCTTGTCGCCTCTTGCTGCGTTTTATGGTGCGGTGGCGGCTTCGCGCCTGAAACAGTTTGGAACGCGCGCGCCGTGTCCTGTCATTTGCATCGGCAATTTTGTAGCAGGGGGTGCGGGCAAAACTCCTCTCGCTTTGGCTGTCGCACAGCTTCTTAAAGCTGAAGGTGAAAAGCCCGTTTTCTTAAGTCGCGGTCATGGTGGAACGCTCACCGGTCCCGTGCTTGTTGATGAAGTTCAGCATGGTCCGCATGACGTGGGTGACGAGCCGCTTCTGCTTGCGCGTTCTGCGCCAACGATCATTGCGCGGGATCGTGTTGCCGGAGCTTTTCTTGCGGCACGTCACGGCACCATCATCATCATGGATGACGGGATGCAAAATCCGTCACTACAAAAAGATTTAACAGTGGCTGTGATTGATGCAGGTCAAGCGCTTGGCAATGGGTTGTGTTTGCCCGCAGGTCCGTTGCGCGCGCCGCTTGAAGCGCAACTACCGCTTGTTGATCTTTGTGTGGTTGTCGGTGGCCAAGTGCCTCAGAGCATCACGCAGACTTTCAAAGAGCGTGTGATGTCCGCGCGTCTTGTGCCGGATGCCGGAATGGCGGCTGCGCTCAAAGGCCGGGCGGTCCATGCCTTTTGCGGTATCGGGCGGCCACAGAAATTTGAACAAAGTTTGCGCGATTGCGGCGTCAAACTTATTCGCAGCGATGCTTATCCGGATCATCATATGTTTTCGCGCATCGAGATTGAAAAGCTTGTTGCCGAAGCGCGACGCAACCATGCTTTGCCGATAACAACCGCAAAGGATCATGTGCGGATTGTTGCGGCTGCGCCTGATCTTGCCGATAAAATTGCAGTGTTACCTGTTACGCTTGTCTTTGATCACGAAGATCAGATACGCGAGATTTTGAACATGCGTTTGAGAGCGCGTTAGGGCTTCGGTTTCGCGCCAATCGCCATCAACACCGCGTCACGGCTGGAATAGGCTTCTTGCCGCGCGACATTCCAATAGCGCAACTCATCAAGCGGAATAGGATCCTTGGTGATCGCGCAGCGCACGAATTTCCCAGGCTTGATGACGCGAAAATCGCCGTCGAGAAATTCAACAACGGCTTCATCGCGAGAGACTGAGGGGTCGATCCGGTTAAGCATAGTCCCGCTTCTTTACGCTTTTGCTTTGCTTTTCGCAATCGCGTCGATGCTGCCATCGGCAAAGCGTAAGGCCATTTCATCGCCCGTTTTGATGGCTTTGGCTGAGCGAATGGGTGCGCCTTTCGGGTCAAGGACCAACGCAAAACCTCTTTCGAGCACGCCTTGAAAAGACAAGCTCTTGAGGAGCGGCGTTAAACCCAGAAGTTTTGTGCGCTTTCGTTCGACAAGACGATCAAGCCCTTTCCGAGCGCGCGCGGATAATTCGATGAGTTTTTCATGCTCACGGGTTAGGCGTTGTTTCTCAGCGCGCAAAATGGCGCCTCTCGCAGCACCCAAACGTCCCTGCAACCCGGAGATATGGGCGCGATAGCCGGAGAGCCGCGCCTGCGGCGAAAGCTTCAATAAACGACGCGATAAATCCGTGAGGCGTGTGCGATGGCGTGAAGCGTTGCGTTCAAGCCCGCGCCCGAGACGTTCGCTTGCCAGATCGAGTCTTTGACGCGGGATCGCCACAAGCGCATCGGGCGATGGCAGCGCACGATAAGCGGCGCGGAGTTCAGTCTTACGGCGGTCAAGAAGGCGTTGTGTTGATTGCATCACACGACGGCCAAGATCTCGTGTCTGCCCGAGAAGCTCGAGCCTGACAGGCACCGCCATTTCAGCCGCACCTGTGGGTGTTGGTGCGCGTTTGTCAGCAGCAAAATCAATCAGCGTTGTATCGGTTTCATGACCGACAGCAGCAATTAAGGGGATCATGCTGTTGGCTGCCGCGCGCACAACGATCTCTTCATTAAAACTCCAGAGATCTTCAAGCGAGCCACCACCGCGCGCGACAATCAACAAATCCGGTTTTGGAATTGCACTCTCTTCGGGCAAGGCATTGAAGCCTTCAATCGCGCGCGCGATTTCTTCTGCGCTGCCCTCGCCTTGCACGCGCACCGGCCAGACAATCACATGGCGCGGAAAACGATCTTCAAGCCGATGAAGAATATCGCGGATCACGGCGCCAGTCGGCGATGTCACAACGCCAATCACTGTGGGGAGAAACGGCAGAAGTTGTTTGCGTGCGGGATCGAAGAGTCCCTCCGCTTCAAGGCGCCGGCGTCTTTCATCAAGTTGTGCGAGTAACGCACCAACGCCCGCGGGTTCCAACGCTTCAATGACGATCTGATAACTCGATTTCAGCGGATAGGATGTGACCTTGCCGGTCGCGATCACTTCGAGCCCTTCTTCAGGACGAAAGCGTAATTTTCCAAAAACGCCTTTCCAAATCACTGCATCGATTTTGGCGGTGGCGTCTTTGATCGAGAAATAGACATGGCCAGAAGAGTGCGGCCCACGATAGCCTGTCACTTCGCCACGAATGCGGACATGGCCAAATTCGCCTTCAAGCATGCGTTTCAACGCGCCTGAAAGCTCGGAAACGGACCATTCCGCTAGATTGGACTCGTTTTTGTCAGCCATAAGGCGCGCACTCTAGCGCGCGATTCGGTTGAAGGGGAGGGCAACAGTCCCCCTTACCCTTTTCTTTTTGGGGTTGGGTAAGGGGGTCATGTCTTGAATTACTCCGCAGCCTCAAGAATGGGCTGAGGCGGTAGCCATTTAAGAACCGGCGAACGCGCGGCGCGTGTTTCATCAAGCCGCCGCATCGGCGCATGATAGGGTGCTCCCGTGAAACGGTCTGTATCACCACGTTTCGCCGCAATTGCCAGATCACGCAATGTCGCGATGAACAAATCAAGCGATGCGCGGCTTTCGCTTTCGGTTGGTTCGATCAACATCGCGCCATGAACAACGAGGGGGAAATACATCGTCATCGGATGATACCCTTCATCAATCATCGCTTTAGCGAAATCGAGCGTCGAAACACCCGTATCTTTCAGCCAGGTGTCATCAAACAAGACTTCATGCATACAAGGCTTGTTGCCGAAGGGCAGCGACATCAGATCAGCAAGACATGCGCGAACATAATTGGCGTTCAACACGGCATCTTCGGAGGCCTGCTTCATGCCATCCGCGCCATGCGAGAGCATGTAAGACAAAGCGCGCACATACATGCCCATCTGCCCATGAAACGCTGTCATGCGGCCAAAGGGATGCGCGCCATGCTTCTTGGCTTCTGCTTCATCTTCGACAAGCTGCAAGCCTGCATCAGTTTTGCGGATGAAGGGCACTGGCGCAAAAGGTGCCAAACGCTCCGACAACACAACCGGACCTGAGCCAGGTCCGCCACCCCCATGCGGTGTTGAGAAAGTCTTGTGAAGATTGATATGCATTGCATCAACACCGAGATCACCCGGTCGCGCCTTGCCAACAATCGCGTTGAAATTCGCGCCATCAGCGTAGAAATAGCCGCCCGCTTTGTGAACGGCATCGGCAATGGCGACGACATCTTTTTCAAAAAGACCGCACGTGTTCGGATTGGTGAGCATGATCGCAGCTGTGTCAGGGCCTGCGAGCTCTGCAACGACTTGCGGATCCACGGTTCCATCTTCGCGCACTGGCACGGAGCGCACATCAAAATGAATGAGCGCCGCTGTTGCGGGGTTTGTGCCATGTGCTGAATCGGGAACGAGCACGACTTTACGTGTGGCTTCTTCACCACGCGCGATGATCGCGGCCTTGATCGCCATCAAACCGCAAAGCTCGCCATGTGCGCCGGCCTTCGGCGACATTGCTACCGCATCCATGCCCGTGAGTGTCACAAGCCAATGTGCAAGCGTGTCGATGAGTTCAAGCGCACCCTGCACGGTTGATTGCGGCTGCAAGGGATGCACATCCGAGAAGCCGGGAAGTCGCGCCATTTTCTCGTTAAGGCGTGGATTATGTTTCATCGTGCATGAACCCAAAGGAAAGAGCCCTGAGTCGATGCCATAATTTTTTTGCGACAGACGCACATAATGGCGCATGGTTTCGGGTTCCGAAAGGCCCGGCAATCCAATTGGTGCTTTGCGCTCGAAAGCGCCGAGCTTTTTGTGATGCGGTGCGGGCGCATCAATATCTACGCCCGTTTGATCCATGCTGCCGATTTCAAAAATCAACGGCTCGATTTGCTGGAGCGCGCGATTGCCGGTGAAGGTCTTATGAATAACGGTTGAGTCGCTACCGGGTGCTGTGGGACGTCCTTGACGATTTAACATTACATCGCCTCCTTCAATGCGGCCACAAGGGCTGCGCGGTCTTCATTTGTGTTGACTTCGGTGTTGGCAATGATCAGCACGTCCTCGAGCCCTTGATCGGGGAAGAGGCGCGCCGCAGGCACACCTGCCATAATGCCGTGATGGGCCAAGCGATCGACAAGCTTTGTCGCGTCGCCTTTCACGCGGATCGAGATTTCGTTGAAGAAATGCTCATTGACCACTTCAACATGCGGGAGTTTCGCAAGCTGTTCGGCAAGCATCACCGCATTCGCATGATTGACTTCCGCTAAGGCACGTAAACCCTTCTCGCCGAGAAGCGTCATGTGAATGGTGAAGGCCAAAGTGCAAAGCCCCGAATTGGTGCAAATATTCGAGGTCGCTTTTTCGCGTCGAATATGTTGTTCGCGCGTTGACAAAGTGAGAACAAAACCGCGCTTGCCTTCTGCATCCACAGTCTCACCGCAAAGTCGACCCGGCATATTGCGGATATATTGTGTTTTTGTTGCAAAGAGACCGACATAAGGGCCGCCGAAATTCAATCCATTCCCAATGGATTGCCCTTCACCCACAACAATGTCAGCGCCTTGTTCACCGGGAGAGGTCACAAGACCGAGTGACACGACTTCGGTGAAGACCGCAATCAACAGCGCCCCTTTGGCGTGACATGCATCCGCAATAGGCTTCAAATCACGCAATGTGCCGAACACATCCGGAGATTGAACCACCACGCAGGAGGTTTCCTCATCAATCGAGGCAATGAGATTTTCTTTTGCGCGCAGATCGGGTTTCAAGGTGACGACATCGGCATTCGACATCTTGGATAGTGTGCGCACAACTTCAGCATAATGCGGATGAAGCCCGCCAGAGAGGATCGCTTTGTTGCGCTTCGTGATGCGATGCGCCATCAGCACTGCTTCGCCCGTGCCGGTCGAACCATCATACATCGAGGCATTGGCTACATCCATGCCTGTCAGTGCTGCCACTTGCGTCTGGAATTCAAAAAGATATTGCAGCGTGCCTTGTGCGATTTCCGGCTGATAGGGCGTATAACTTGTCAAAAATTCCGAACGTTGAATGAGATGATCAACGGTCGCAGGAACATGATGTTTATAGGCCCCAGCACCGACGAAAAAGGGTGTGGTGGACGCGGTCTTATTGCGTGCCGCCATCTTTCCGAGAATACGCTCCACCTCCAGCTCGCCTTTCGCAAGCGGCAGCGGCAGCACTTTATCGAGAAGTTTATCGCGTGGAATATCGGCAAAGAGTTTGTCGATGTGATCAACGCCGATGCGCGCGAGCATATCGCTGCGGTCATCGGCTGAAAGAGGTAAATAACGCATGAAAACGAGTCCTTTTCAGGGAGGGGATGATCAGAGCGTCGAGAGATAGGTTTTGTAGTCGGCTTCATTCATGAGCGCGTCGAGTTCGCTCTTGTTTGAAAGTTTGATTTTACCAAACCAGCCTTTGCCTTCAGGATCTTCATTGACGATGGCGGGCGTGCCTTCGAGCGCGCTGTTTGCCTCGATGACTTCGCCAGAGACGGGCGCGTAGACTTCGCTGGCGGCCTTGACGCTTTCAACAACCGCAGCTTCCGCACCTTGTTTCAGATGCGCGCCGACTTTTGGCACTTCAACAAAGACAACATCGCCCAATTGGCTCTGTGCATAATCGGTGATGCCGAAGGTTGCGACATCGCCGTCAACGCGAACATATTCATGGTCTTTTGTATAATGTGTGGTTCCCATCGGATGTTCCTTTCATTTTTTTGTAGAGCAATCGTAAAAGACGAGTGGCGTTACCCGCGATAGAAGCGGTTCGGGACAAAAGGCATTGCGGTAATTTCAGCAGGCATCGCTGTGCCGCGTACAATAAGCGAAATGCGCCTGCCGATTTGTGCATGAGCGGTATCGACATAACCCATGGCGCAAGGCCCATTGAGCGTTGGACCGAAACCGCCTGATGTCACAACGCCAATTTTATTTCCGATTTCATCGTGAATTTCGGTGCCTTCACGTGCGGGAGCGCGACCTTCTGGTTTGATGCCCACGCGTTTGCGCATGGGGCCATCTGCGAGTTCGCGCTTCACCCGTTCAAAGCCCGGAAATCCGCCTTCTTCGCGACGACGTTTTTGGATCGACCATTGTATTTGCGCCTCAACGGGCGAGGTCGTTGTGTCGATGTCGTGACCGTAAAGACAAAGCCCGGCTTCAAGACGCAAGGAATCACGTGCGCCTAACCCGATTGGTTTGACTTCACTTTCTTTTAAAAGACGGTCTGCAAGCCAACGCACTTTGTCTTGGTGAATGGAAATTTCATAACCGTCTTCACCGGAATAACCCGAGCGTGAAATATGAACCGGCACGCCATCGATTTTCGTTGAGAGTGCCGTCATGAATTGCATGGATGCAACGTCAGGAGCGAAGCGTGCGAGAACACTTGCGGCTTTTGGGCCCTGCAAAGCGAGCAAAGCGCGATGCGGCGCAAGAATAAGTTTGATTGTGTTCGGGAGATGTTTGGCAAGATGCGCAAAATCTTGCTCTTTGCATCCCGCATTCACGACGACCATTAACGTGCCGTCTTCTTCCGCGACCGCTGAACGCGTCACCATAATGTCATCGAGAATGCCGCCTTCCGCATTCAGAAATTGCGAATAGCGTTGCTGACCAGGCTTTAAATTCAGAATATCGGCGGGGATCAGCGTTTCAAGCGCGCGCGCTGTTGTTGCGTGATCTGGCCCAACGAGAAAACATTGGCCCATATGAGAAACATCAAAAAGGCCCGCTTCCGTTCGCGTCCATTGATGTTCGGTGAGGATACCTGTCGGGTATTGGACGGGCATGTCATAGCCCGCGAAGGGCACAATGCGCGCGCCCAAAGACACATGAAGATCATAAAGCGGGGTGCGCTTGGTGGGGGCTGAGGCAGGGTCGGTCATCGTAAGTCTCCGGACAAGAACGCACCACATCCGGATCGGGATGATCCGGAGAGTGCCCCCTCTGTCCGATGACCTGAGAGATTTCCCGTTTCTTCCGGTCTGTTTCGACCGATTCAGAAACGGTTACGCCCGTCGGTGGGATCGTCCTTGCGGGCGATCCGCTTTCCAGAGTGCCAGCTCTCCGCGGTCCTTTGGCCTGAGCGTTTCCGGGGCGGTTGCGCCTTCGGCACCGGGTCAATCGCAAGCGATTTTCCGGCTTCTTCCGCGAGAGATCTTCAGCATGGAAAGCATGACCGCAATGGCTGATGCTGTCAACTACACGTTACAAATGGTTGTATTTACCCTTTAAATCCAATCGTCACATCGGCGTCCTCTGATCCGGCCGGAACTGTGAAGCCTTGGTCGATGAGGCGGAATTGGGTCTGATTCTCATCTGAGGGAATTGTTGTTTTGAGCGTGATGGTTTTTGTCGCAATCACTTTGTCATTTTTGGTGGCAGTGACAATGAGCGGCGCCGAAACGCCGCCAGGCTTGCCCGCCTTGCCAATGACAGCGATGCCTTCAACGCCAATCTTCATGACAATCGCACCGTTTTTGCCAGCCGAACATTCGCGCGCCACATCGCGGAGCGAAAATTGTACGCTCACATCACTGCCTTTGCCTTGGCGCAAGGTCGCCCCGCCTTCACGGATTTCCACTTTCGGACAAGGGACATCCGGTTCCGGCGCAGCGGCTGCGGCTTGCGGCGCGGGTTCTGTTTTTTGAGCTGCAAACCACTTCGAAAATAATGACGACTCGCCCGAGGTGCCGCTTGGGCTTTGCGTGCCGCCTGAACTCATGCAGCCCGCGAGGCCGAGTGAGAGAAGGGCGGCTAAACCAAATGAACGCGACAATGGGAATGGCATGGGGTCGTCTCCGATAAAGGTCGTGTCGCTAGAGATTGGGGGGTCAGGGCAGTCTTGCAAGTCCGTTGGCGAAGCCGGCCAGCGGGATGGGAAGGCCTGTGCCTTCGCCCGGCGTCGGAAAAACAATGAAAAGTGCGGTCGTTCCAGTGCTGAACCGGCTGATCAGCCCATCATCCATTGAGACTTCTGCCATACAGCCATTGGCAAGACAGCGCATAAAACCGGTCTTGCCGATATCGGTGCCGTCGATTCTGAGCCCGAGGCCTGCCGGTAAAATGATCCCCAAAGGCGCGACCACTCGCAAAAGATAGCCTCCTTCGGGCGCTTTCAGGATTACCACAACGAGTTGGAGATCCGGTTTGCCCTCGGCATATACATTTTGAACAAGGGCGCACTGCTCTTCGGTGGCTGCCGCCTGTACCTCACAACGAAGTGCCCATTCGCCGTAAACGCCGCGGATGGCCGGATCTGGTGCTGCTGCATTTGCGGCCAAACTGGGAAGGGCCGGACAAAGGGCCAAGAAGACAAGAAAAGCCCCCTTCAACCAGATTTTGGTCATGGTTTACCCCCGCCTGCGGCTTTCCTTACGGATCACCTGTCACCTAAGTCGGCGCGGCAGACCCTGTCAAACCATGCGTCGAAAAATAGGTGTATTTTGTCGCATCTGCTATGACTTTCGCATGAAAACGCACATTATTGTCGCGTTGGACGTTGCGCGTTGTCCTTGTTTGTGATTTTTGGGGCCGGGCGGCGCAATCCGGACTAGGGAGTCGGTACGAATCCTTCCGTTCGCGATCCCACAAAGAGACGCCTCCCACGCCTGGATGGAGAAGACACGATCATGACCCGTTGGACTTTCGGCGCCACGCTCGCCGTTCTGCTGTCGGCCTGTTTTGCAGGTGCGGCTCTTGCCGGAACCGGCCAGCCCTCGCCATGGCAGATGAATATGCAAACACCCGTCACCGAGATGGCCCAGTTTTTGGGAACGCTCCATGACAGTGTGAACATCGTGATCGCGTTGATCTCGGCCTTTGTTCTGTTGCTTCTTGTGATCGTGATTTTCCGTTTCAATGAGAAGGCCAATCCGGTCCCCTCGAAGACAACGCATCACACCGGACTTGAAATCGCGTGGACTCTCATTCCCGCTTTGATTCTCGTCGGTATCGCGATCCCGTCATTCCGCCTTTTGACGATGCAAATCCAATTGCCGAAGGCCGACATCACCGTGAAGGCTGTCGCGCATCAATGGTATTGGTCCTACGAATATCCGGAAGATCAGGGCGGTGGTTTCGCTTTCGATTCTTACATGCTCCCGCCTGAAGAAGCGGCGAAGGTTAATCAGCCCGCTTTGCTCGCGGTTGATAATGAATTGGTTCTCCCTGCTGGCAAAACAATTGTTGTTCAAGTTGTGGGCGCGGACGTCATTCACAATTTCGCAATTCCGTCCTTCGGCGTTCGTATGGACGCGGTTCCGGGTCGCTTGAATCAGACCTGGTTTAAGACGGATCGTGAAGGCATGTATTACGGTCAGTGCTCGCGTTTGTGCGGAGCCAATCACGCTTATATGCCGATTGCGGTCCGTATTGTGAGTGCAGACAAATATGCGGCTTGGCTCACCGAAGCGAAAAAGAAATTCGCTTCGAATGAGGCAAAGCCTGTCGCGCTTGCGGCAAATGAATAATTCAATTGAGTGAAGCCGGGCGACGATCTTCGCCGCCCCGTTGCAATCAGTGATCCTTAGGAACAAACGAATGGCACACGCAGCGACATCACACGATACCCACCATGGTGACCCGACGGGTTGGAAGCGTTGGGTTATGTCGACCAACCACAAAGACATCGGCACGATGTATTTGATCTTCGCGATCATCGCGGGTTTGGTTGGGGGCTTCCTCTCCATCGCCATGCGTCTCGAGCTTCAAGAGCCGGGCCTTCAATATTTCACCAATCCACAGACCTATAATGTGTTCGTGACGGGTCACGGCCTCATCATGGTGTTCTTTGTTGTGATGCCTGCGGTGATTGGTGGTTTCGGGAACTGGTTCGTACCTTTGATGATTGGCGCGCCAGATATGGCCTTCCCGCGCATGAACAATATCTCGTTTTGGCTTCTGCCGGCCGCATTTGCCCTTCTTGTGATTTCGATGTTTGTCGAAGGCGCTCCAGGTTCGAATGGTTTCGGTGGTGGCTGGACTGTTTATCCGCCGCTCGCAACCATGGGTCATCCAGGCCCCGCGCTTGATTTCGGTATTCTCTCGCTGCACTTGGCGGGTGCGTCTTCCATTCTCGGTGCAATCAATTTCATCACAACAATTTTGAATATGCGCGCACCGGGCATGACGATGCACAAGATGCCGCTCTTTGCGTGGGCGCTTCTCGTGACGGCCTTCTTGCTTCTTCTGTCGCTTCCGGTCCTTGCCGGCGCGATCACGATGTTGTTGACCGACCGCAATTTCGGCACGGCCTTCTTTGATCCGGCCAATGGCGGTGACCCGATCCTCTATCAACATCTCTTCTGGTTCTTCGGTCACCCCGAAGTGTACATCATGATTTTGCCGGGCTTCGGCATCGTCAGCCACATCATCTCGACCTTCTCGAAAAAGCCGATCTTCGGCTATCTCGGTATGGCTTACGCGATGGTGGCGATTGGGGCCGTCGGCTTCATCGTGTGGGCTCACCACATGTACACAGCGGGTCTTGCGCTTAACACGCAACGTTACTTTATGTTTGCCACGATGGTGATCGCCGTGCCGACAGGCGTGAAGATCTTCTCATGGATTGCGACGATGTGGGGTGGTTCAATCCGCTTTACCGCCGCGATGCAATGGGCAATCGGCTTCATCTTCCTCTTCACCGTGGGCGGTGTGACGGGTGTCGTTCTTGCGAATGCCGGTATCGATCGCAATCTCCACAACACCTATTACGTCGTGGCTCACTTCCACTATGTGTTGTCGCTTGGTGCGGTGTTCTCGATCTTTGCGGGTTTCTATTACTGGTTCCCGAAGATGTCTGGCCGCATCATTCCCGAGTCGATCGGCATTCTCCATTTCTGGGTCGCCTTTATTGGCGCAAACGTGCTCTTCTTCCCGATGCATTTCACGGGTCTGTCGGGCATGCCGCGTCACTATGTTGATTATCCGGAAGCTTTTGCCGGTTGGAACCGCATCTCGTCCTATGGTTCTTATATTTTCGCCGCCGGTTTGCTGATCTTCTTCTATGGCATTCTGCGCGCTTATCTGAGCCCGGTTCGTGCGGTGAACAATCCATGGGGTGAAGGGGCTACGACGCTCGAATGGACATTGAGCTCACCGCCTCCGCACCATCAATTTGACACGCTGCCGCGTTTCTCTGGAAGCGGTCACTAAGGGACGTCGTAAGGCGGACCCCCGCCTTCGATGGGATCTTTTTAAAATAATCAGAGCGGGGGAACCCCCGCTCTTTCCTGTTACGGAACAACAACGCTCGCCATGACGATTGCCGCTGAACGTCTTGATCCCGCTTCACCCGCTTATGACGAAGAGCGGCCGACAATCGCTTTTGGCACTGCGCGCGATTATTATGAGCTCTTAAAACCGCGCGTGATGCAGCTTGTGATCTTCACAGCGCTTGTGGGCATGCTCACATCACCAGAAGCGATCAATCCGATTCTCGGCTTTGCGAGTCTACTTGCGATTGCCGTCGGTGCGGGTGCATCGGGCTGCCTCAATATGTGGTATGACGCGAGCATTGATGCGCTGATGGCGCGCACATCGAAGCGTCCGATTCCTGCAGGCGCAGTGAAGCCCGATGAAGCGCTCGCTTTCGGCATGACGCTTTCGATTGGATCGGTTTTGTTTCTTGGATTGATTGCGAATTGGCAATCGGCGGCGTTTCTCGCTTTCACGATTTTCTTCTATGTCGTGATTTACACAATGTGGCTCAAACATTGGACAGCACAGAACATCGTGATCGGCGGTGCTGCGGGCGCGTTCCCTCCCATGATCGGTTATATGGCGGTCACGGGCAGCGTGAGCCTTGAGAGCTTTCTCTATTTCCTTTTGATCTTTATCTGGACGCCACCGCATTTCTGGGCCTTGGCTCTTGTGAAGAGCAATGAATATGCGCGTGCGGGTGTGCCGATGTTGCCTGTTGTTGCAGGACCTGATGCCACGCGTTTGCAAATCCTGATCTACTCGCTCGCGCTCATTCCGGTGGGCATGGCACCGGCGTTGATTTCAAATGCCGGGTGGATTTATCTCTTTGTTGCCACAGCGTTTGGCATCGTGCTCGCTTATTATGCCTATGATCTTTATCGCAAACGTGAAGGGGACGAAGGGCGCAAAGCCGCGTTCCGTTTGTTCGGTACATCAATCATCTATCTGTTCGCTCTCTTTGGTGCGCGTCTGGTTGAGCAGTTACTTCCCTATATTCCGTGGAGTTTGATGAAATGAGCAGCCCTTCGCATCTGCAGGAATTGACCGAGGAAGAACTTCGTCGCCGCAACGCCCGTTCGCGTGCGCTCGGGTGGTTTTTAGGCGCGCTGGTCATTCTGTTTTTCGTTGTCACCATCGCCAAACTTGGCGGCAATGTAATGAACCGTCCGATCTGATCCATGTCTGAAGCGCCATCCCCTCGCATCGCTTCCAATCGCACAACGCTCATCGCGTGCGTCGCGCTTGTGGGTGTGATGGTGGGCGCGGCCTATGCGGCGGTTCCGCTTTATCGACTCTTTTGCCAATTGACGGGTTTTGGCGGCACGACACAG
>RFZR01000031.1 GCA_009920595.1 Alphaproteobacteria bacterium
CTGCCGACCACACTCCTCATCGGACGGGATGGGTGCCTGATCGGGGCGATGTCCGGCCCCGCGAAATGGGATGGCGCGGATGCCTTGGCTCTAATCGCAGGATTGGAAAGATAGGCTCAGCCTTTTTGCGGCATGGTTGCGGCGATGCCGTGCTGGTTCAAATGCGTGACAAGTTCGCCGGATTGGAACATCTCGCGCACAATATCGCAGCCACCGATAAATTCGCCTTTGATATAGAGCTGCGGGATTGTTGGCCAATTCGCGTAATCTTTGATGCCTTGGCGAATGTCAGCATCATCAAGCACATTGATGCCTTTAAAATTCACGCCGATATAATCGAGTATCTGCACGACCTGGCCCGAGAAACCACACATCGGAAATTGATGCGTGCCTTTCATGAAGAGCACAACATCATGGCTGTCGATTTCGGATTTGATGCGATCTTGAACAGTCATTGTCTTGGTCCTTGTCTGCCCGCGTTCAAGGCGCGGCGTTTTCAAGCGTTATGAGTTTAGGCCGAAGGGGCGGCGGTCGTCAAAGCGAGCGCGTGTAACACGCCCCCCATATTTCCCTGAAGCGCGGCATAGACCATCTGGTGCTGTTGCACGCGGGTCTTGCCCCGAAAAGCTTCCGAGATGACTTTGGCAGCATAATGATCCCCGTCTCCGGCGAGATCTTTGATCTCGATTTGCGCATCCGGAAAAGCGGCCTTGATCATGGTTTCGATGTCTTCGGCCTTCATGGCCATGGGATGATCCTCATCTTAAATCTCGCCCGTCATATAGGAGGGGAGCCAGTCTTCATGAGCCTTTTTGAGGCGCTCAAGGGATATGGGGCTTTCCCCCGGAAGCGTCAATTCTTGTCCGCCCGTCTTTCCGAGCATAAGAGCCGGCACCCCCGCGCTTGAAGCGCGCTTTAAAATGATGGCCGCCATGGCCTGATCCTTGACGGTTACGAGATAGCGCCCCTGATCTTCGCCGAATAATGCCGCATGGTTTGGGAGGCCTTCAGGAAGCTTGTCGATTTTTGCACCCATATTGCCTGCAAGCGCCATTTCAGCGAGTGCGATCGCGAGCCCCCCATCGGAGAGATCGTGGCAGGCCGTGGCGTGACCATCTTGAATGAGTGATGAGATAAACGCTCCGTGCTTTCTCTCAGCTTCGAGATCCACGGGTGGCGGGGCACCTTCTTCACGTCCGGCGATCGTGGCGAGCCAGGCGGATGAACCGAGCCAGCCTTTGGTTACGCCAATCAGCAGAATAAATTCACCTTCTGCTTTGAAAGCGAGCGTCGTTGTTTTTGAGACATCTTCTACAGTACCCACGCCACCGACTGTTGGTGTTGGCAAAATGCCACGTCCATTGGTTTCATTGTAAAGTGACACATTGCCGGAGACGACGGGGAAGTCGAGCGCTTTGCAGGCTTCGCCAAGACCACGAATGCAATAGACGAGCTGGCCCATATAGTCGGGGCGCTCGGGATTACCAAAATTGAGATTGTCTGTGATTGCCCGTGGGGTGCCACCAACCGCGACGATATTGCGATAGGCTTCAGCAACCGCTTGCTTACCACCCTCGAACGGATCGGCTTCGCAATAACGCGGTGTGACATCGGATGTGAGTGCAAGACCACGCGGGCCCTCACCAACGCGCACAACGGCCGCATCACCGCCTGGTGATTGCACGGTATTGCCGAGGATCAGATGATCATATTGTTCCCATACCCACCGTTTTGATGCGAAGTCGGGTGAGCCGATAAGTTTCACAATCGCATTTGCATTGCCCATCGGCGGGGTTACGCTTTTCGGATCAATCTCAGGACGCTTTGGTGTTTCAACAAAGGGCCGATCATAAAGCGGCGCTTGATCACCAAGTTCTTTGATCGGCAAATCCGCCATCACTTCGCCATGCTGCTTGATGACAAAGCGCAGCGTATCAGTTGTTTTCCCAATGATCGCGAAATCAAGTCCCCATTTGATGAAAATGGCTTCGGCTTCTTTTTCTTTGCCAGGCTGCAACACCATGAGCATGCGCTCTTGGCTTTCAGAGAGCATCATCTCGTAAGCGGTCATGCCGGTTTCGCGGCAAGGCACTTTATCAAGATCAAGTTCGATGCCGAGATCACCTTTCGCGCCCATTTCAACTGCGGAGGATGTCAGGCCTGCAGCACCCATATCTTGAATGGCAATCACCGCACCCGTTTGCATCAATTCAAGGCACGCTTCGAGCAAGAGCTTTTCCGCGAAAGGATCGCCGACTTGAACGGTCGGGCGTTTTTCTTCCGCCGCATCATCAAAAGCCGCTGAGGCCATGGTCGCGCCATGAATGCCATCGCGTCCCGTTTTAGAACCGAGATAGACAATCGGATTACCCACGCCGGTCGCTTTGGCGTAAAAAATTTCATCCGCTTTTGCGATACCGACCGCCATCGCATTGACGAGAATATTGCCGTCATAACGCGTGTGAAAACCCATTTGCCCTTCGATGTAAGACGGATGGTTATGGCTTTCCATTTTGAAGACACAAGCCAAGCCATCGCCGATATCAATCACACCGGCATTTTCACCGGGGCCTTGAATAACCCAGGGCGCTTTTGTTGGAAGGCCCTTCAAATGGAGTCGTGATGATTTATAGGAACAATGCTCATTCCACATCGCAGAAAAAATACCAAGCTCGGTGAGCGTGGGTTCACGACCGATGAGGTCAAGAATGCGCTGATATTCATCAGGCTTCAAACCATGTTGAGCCACAAGTTCAGGCGTGATGGCGATGTTGTTTTGCATCACGCGGCTCCCTTGTAAGCGGTAATGCTTGCAAAGAGGCCTCGACCATCCGTGCCGCCAACCAATGCCTCAATCAGATTTTCAGGATGCGGCATCATACCGAGCACATTGAGTTTCTTCGAATAGATGCCGGCAATCGAATTGATTGAGCCGTTCGGGTTGCCTTTTTCTGTATCACCCTCGGCATCACAATAGCGGAAGGCGATACGATTTCCGTCTTCAAGCATCGCAATCGTATCATCATCGGCAATGTAATTGCCTTCACCATGAGCGATCGCGACTTTGATGATCTGATTCTTTTTATAAGCCGATGTGAACGGCGTATTCGCTCGGCACACTTTCAAATGCTGCATTTTGCAAATGAATTTGAGGCCTGCATTGCGCATCAACACGCCCGGGAGCAGCCCTGATTCAACGAGGATCTGGAACCCGTTACAAATTCCTAAAACAAGCCCGCCTTTGGTAGCATGGGAGCGAACGGCATCCATTACCGGCGAGCGGCTCGCAATTGCACCACAGCGCAAATAATCGCCATAAGAAAAACCACCCGGCAACACGACAAGATCGGTGCCTTGTGGCAATTCATGATCCTGATGCCAGATTTTCAGAGGCTCAACGCCGCTGGCTTGATGGAGAGCGCGGATAACGTCGCCTTCGCGATTGGATCCGGGGAATGTGATGACGGCTGATTTCATAATGACAAACTCAACCGAGAATCTCGATGCGGTAATTTTCGACGACCATGTTCGCGAGCAGTTTTTCAGCCGCGGCTTTGAGAAGCGTTTCGGCTTCGGCGGGATCTGATGAAATCAATTCGATATCAAAAATTTTTCCTTGGCGGACGCTTTCAATGCCTTCCAAGCCGAATGATTTCAACGCGCCTTCGATCGCTTTGCCCTGCGGGTCCAACACGCCGTTTTTGAGAGTGACGGTAACGCGGGCTTTCATGGGCAACCTTTCGATGAGTGAAGTGTTCAAGAAAATGAGAAATTACAAAAACGAAGAGATCAGCTGCGGTAATCACCATTGATCTCGACATATTCTTTGGTGAGATCGCATGTCCACACAGTGAATTCGCCTTTACCAATGCCGAGATCGATTCGGATATCGATGTCTTGTCCCTTCATATAGTCGGAGACATGACAGCCACAAAATGCCGCGCGCCTTCACCATCGCGCACAACTTGATAGGCAAGATCAAGCAACACATCGTTGAGTGCGGCTTTGAAATGTTTCAAACGTTTGTCAGTTGCCGTTTTGATTTTCGGTGCACCACGCTTAGCCGCTGCACCTGTTGCAAATAAAATCAACGTATCTGATGTCGATGTATCACTATCAACCGTGATCGCATTGAAACTTGTTTCCGTGCCTTTAGACAAAAGCGTCTTTAAAGCGGAAGCGGCGATCGGTGCATCGGTAAAGATGAAAGACAACATGGTCGCCATATCGGGGGCGATCATGCCTGCCCCTTTGGCGATGCCATTGATTGTCACTTCAACGGGACCCGACTTCAGCCCTTTCGCAGCCTTTTGGAGCGGCCCATCGAATTTGCGCGCATCAAGTGGTTCGCCAATCACGCCTGTTGAGGCGAGCGCAATTTCTTTCGGCTTGCAACCGAGGGCTTTGGCGGCGATGTCGGCAGTCTTTTTGACGGTCTCTTTGCCCGCTTTACCGGTGAACGCATTCGCGTTGCCGGAATTGACGACGAGCGCACGGGCTTTGCCGGACTTTAAAGCCTCCCGGCACCAGTCGACCGGCGCCGACGGGCATTTTGATTTCGTATAAACGCCCGCCGCCTCGGTCCCCTTCGCCAAAGCCACGAGCAAGACATCGGTCCGGCCCTGGTATTTGATGCCCGCTGCGCTGGTCGCGAAGCTCACCCCTTCAATCGCCGGCAATTCGGGATAGGATTTAGGGGCGAGGGGCGAAATCGCTGCAGACATCGAAGGCTCCGTCGGGACTAGTCCTTACTGGGCAGGAGCCGCGGGTGGTGCGTCGAGCCGCTCAACCTTGCCGGTTGCGCGGAGCGCCATGATCACGTCCTGCTGGCTTTTCCGATACATGAATTGTTCGATCTGGTCCTTGACCTCTTCGAATTTCGGGACCGGTTTATCGCGTTTGTCCTCAACTTTGATGACGTGGTAGCCGAACTGGCTCTTCACTGGGTCCGAAATCTGGCCGGGGGTCAAAGCGAAGGCTGCGGTGGCAAATTCAGGGACCATGCGATCCTTGGTGAAATAGCCGAGATCGCCGCCTTCCTTGCCCGAACCTGGGTCTTTTGAGAGGGTTCCGGCCAATTTGGCGAAATCTTCGCCCGCTTTCAGCTTTTTGATCACATCTTTGGCCTGATCCTCGGTCTCAACGAGGATATGGCGGGCGCGAACTTCCTGTTCTGGCTTCAAGGTTTTGATTGTGTCAGCGTAAAGTGCCTTCATGGCGTCTTCCGTGACGTTTTTCTTGGCCTGAGAGGTCAGATAATCATCAAAAAGCAACCGATCCGTCTGATAGGCGAGCTTCCGCTTGAAATCCTCGGTTTCCGCCAGTTTCGCCTCGCGGGCCGCTTTGGCGCCGAGTTTCAGGTCAGCCAAATAGGTGATCGCATAATCGCGGCGCTGGGCTTCCGGGATCTGAGCGATTGATTCGCCGAGATCGGTGAGCGCCTGCGTGACATCGGCTTCCGTGATTGGCGCGCCATCGACTTTTGCCACGATTTTATCGAGGGCAGGTTGCTGGGCCGTGGCGGGCAGGGCGGCGAGCCCCAAAAAACCGCAGACAAGCAAGGTCAGGCGGAGCGGAAAACGGACAGACATCATTCGGTGATCCTTTTTATAAACGGGCGGGTCACGCCGCGCGGCAAGCAGTGACCTAAGCAGCGTGTTGTTGCAAGCAATCCGGCGCAGACTTTGAAAATTTTTGATGCACATCCTATTTAAGCCGAGGCTTCTCTGGACATTACCCGACGCCGGCCTCAAAAGGGCCACGCGAAGGGGCGCCGGGGGCGTTCACTTTCGTCCCTCGGCAAAGGGTGGCTTTGACCGCCTCGCGCCGTGACTTCAGATTCAGGAATAGGGTTTCCGATGTTCGGCGCACTCGCCAAGAAAATTTTCGGCTCAGCCAATGACCGCCGCTTGAAGGGGTTTCAGCCCCGCGTCGGTTGACGATCTCCTTGTTCCCGCTTTTGCCACCGTGCGTGAAGCCGCCAAGCGTGTGCTTGGCCAGCGCCATTTCGATGTACAGCTCATCGGCGGCATGGTGCTGCATGAAGGCTCGATCGCCGAAATGAAAACCGGCGAAGGCAAGACGCTTGTTGCGACTCTGCCAACTTATCTCAACGCGCTTGCCGGTAAAGGCGTGCATGTTGTGACGGTGAATGATTATCTTGCCCGTCGCGATGCTGAATGGATGGGACAGGTCTATCGTTTTCTGGGTTTGTCTGTTGGTATCATCGTTCATGGTCTTGATGATGCAGAGCGTAAGGCCGCCTATGCCTGCGACATCACTTACGGCACGAATAATGAATTCGGTTTTGATTATCTGCGCGACAATATGAAATATGAACTCGCGCAGATGGTGCAGCGTGGACATCATTTCGCGATTGTTGACGAAGTTGACTCGATCCTTGTTGACGAAGCGCGTACGCCTTTGATCATTTCAGGTCCGCTTGATGATCGTTCTGATCTTTATAATTCAATCGACGTGATCATTCCGAGACTGACGCGTGAACATTATGATCTTGATGAAAAGCAACGCTCTGTTTCGCTGACTGAAGCAGGCAATGAAGCGATTGAAGATCTGCTCGCAGAGACCGGCCTTTTGAAAGAAGGCTCGCTCTATGACTCAGCGAATGCGACCCTGGTTCATCACGTCAATCAGGCATTGCGTGCGCACACACTCTTCCAACGTGACAAGGACTATATTGTTCGTAATGGCGAAGTGGTGATCATTGACGAATTCACGGGCCGCATGATGCCGGGCCGTCGCTATTCTGAAGGCCTGCATCAAGCGTTAGAGGCGAAAGAACATGTGAAGGTTCAACCCGAGAACCAGACACTCGCCTCGATCACGTTCCAGAATTATTTCCGCCTTTATTCAAAGCTCGCGGGCATGACCGGCACGGCATCGACCGAAGCTGAAGAATTCATGGACATTTACAATCTCGACGTTGTTGAGATCCCGACCAATATTCCCGTTGCCCGTCTTGATGAAGATGATGAAGTCTATCGGACGGAAGCGGAAAAACATCGCGCTATCATTCGTGAAATCGATGAAGCGATGAGCAAGGGTCAACCTATTCTCGTGGGCACGACATCGATTGAAAAATCTGAAGTGCTTGGTGAATTGCTCTCAAAGCACGGGTTCAAAATCATCGACTTCACCGACCCGAAAGCGATGGTGCCGATTTATGAAGCCGCGAAACAGGGTAAGCCCGCAAAGCGATTTGCCATTTTGAACGCGCGTTTTCATGAGCAAGAAGCCTATATCGTCGCGCAAGCGGGCGTCCCCGGAGCGGTAACGATTGCGACCAATATGGCGGGTCGTGGCACCGACATTCAACTTGGCGGCAATGTCGCCATGCGCATTCGTCATGAACTTGCGGGCATGGAGGCGGGTCCCGCGCGCGATGAAGCGGAAGCCGCCATCCGAGCAGAAGTCGCGGTCTTGAAAGAGAAAGCGCTGAGCGCTGGTGGTCTTTATGTTGTCGGCACGGAGCGGCATGAAAGCCGCCGTATTGATAATCAATTGCGTGGCCGTTCAGGTCGTCAAGGTGACCCGGGTCGCTCGAAATTCTATCTTTCGCTCCAAGATGATTTGATGCGGATTTTCGGATCCGATCGTATGGATGGCATGTTGCAAAAACTTGGTCTCAAAGAAGATGAAGCCATCATCCATCCTTGGATCAACAAAGCGATTGAGAAAGCGCAGCAGAAGGTTGAAGCGCGCAATTTCGACATTCGCAAAAATATTTTGAAATATGACGATGTCATGAATGACCAGCGCAAAGTGGTCTTCGAGCAACGTCGTGAATTCATGGCTGAAGAGAGTGTGCGCCCGACGATTGATGATATGCGTCATGGTGTTGTTGATGATCTTGTCGCGCGCCATATTCCTGAAGGTGCTTATCCCGAGCAATGGGACGTCGCCGGTCTTGATGAAGCTGTGACGCGCGTACTCGGCATGCAACTGCCCGTTGCCGATTGGGCGAAGGAAGAAGGCATTGCCGATGAAGAATTGCGTGATCGGTTGAGAACATCAGCAGATGAATCCTATCAACGCCGCATCGAGAAAAACACGCCCGACATTATGACCTATGTCGAAAAGCAGGTGCTCTTGCAGACGCTTGATCATCTCTGGCGCGAACATCTCGTAACGCTTGATCATTTGCGACAGGTGATTGGATGGCGTGGTTACGCGCAACGCGATCCGCTCAATGAGTATAAGAGCGAGGCCTTTGAACTCTTCAACGGTTTGATCACACATCTGCGTGAGCAAGTCACCGGACAGATGATGCGAATCGAAGTGATCATGCAGGCGCCGCCGCAACCAACACCGCCGCCGATGGAAACCATCCATGCGGATCCTTTGACGGGCGAGAATGAAGAAGCGCGTCCGCAACTCGCCTCTTCCGGTCCTGTCGAGCGTGACCCGACAAAGCCATCAACTTGGGGTCGCGTGGGACGCAATGAACTGTGCCCCTGTGGCTCTGGTAAGAAGTTTAAACACTGCCATGGTGCGGAAGCGTAATCAGCGCATCCTGTCTCATATGCCTGTGCGTATTTTATGCGCAGGCGTTAAAGTCTTGATTGGCTGAGCGCTTCGGATGGAGAGCGCCAGTCCTATAGACAAAGAGAACGCCAAGCGGCGGCTCATTCCCGAACAAATGATCTTGCCGCTTGTGATTGCGAGCGCACTTTTTCTCGAAAATATGGACTCAACGGTACTGGCGACATCCTTGCCGGCCATCGCATTGGATCTTGGTATTGATCCAATTGTTTTGAAGCTGGCTTTTACATCTTATCTTTTAAGTCTTGCCGTTTTTATTCCCATCAGTGGGTGGATGGCGGAGCGTTTCGGCGCACGCCATGTATTTCGCGCAGCAATTATTGTTTTCACGGTCGCCTCGATCGCATGTGCATTCACGACGACTTTACCGGGATTCATTGCGGCTCGTTTTTTACAAGGCATGGGCGGCGCGATGATGGTGCCGGTCGGGCGCTTCGTGCTTGTGCGCGCGGTTCCAAAATCTGAACTTGTTCAGGCACTCTCTTATCTGACTTTACCGGCGTTGATTGGCCCGGTGATCGGTCCTTTGATTGGGGGCTTTCTTACAACCTATCTTCATTGGCGCTGGATTTTTTTCATCAATCTGCCGATGGGCCTCCTCGGGATCATATTGGCAACACGCTATGTGCCCGACGTGAAGGGTGATCATCTAACACCGCTTGATGGCCGCGGATTTTTACTTTCGGGGTTAGGTCTTTCGAGTCTTGTCTTTGGATTGACAATTCTTGGACGCGAATTTTTGCCTTTGGCGGTAGCGCCCGCTTTAGTTATCTTTGGATTTTTATGTTTGGCACTTTATGTCCTGCATGCGCGTCATGTGCCGCATCCGATTTTGAAATTGAAACTCTTGAAACTGCCGACATTTCGAACAAGTGTTGTGGGCGGATTCTTCTTTCGCGCAGGCATTGGATCTAATCCGTTTCTCTTACCCTTGATGCTTCAGATTGGCTTTGGTCTTTCAGCCTTTCAATCCGGTTCACTCACTTTCGCCTCTTCAGCCGGCGCGCTGATTATGAAATTTACGGCGCCACGCATTTTGAAGCGTTTCGGTTTTCGTCAAATTCTCATTGTAAACGGACTGATCAGCGCTGCCTTTTTTGGTGCAATTGCGCTTTTCTCAGAAACAACGCCCCATATTTTGATTTTGGCGGTTTTATTGACCGGCGGATTTTTTCGTTCGCTGCAATTCACCTGCCTTAATGCGATCGCCTATGCCGAAGTTGAGCCGTCCGATTTAAGCCGCGCCTCTAGTTTTGCGAGTGTTGTCCAACAGATTTCTGGATCGATGGGTGTCGCTTTTGCGGCGATTATTCTTGAGGGGCTTCAGTTCATGCGGGGTGATTTGCTTTTGAAACCGGATGATTTCAGAATTGCATTCGCGGTTGTTTCAGTTCTTGTTGCGAGTTCGGTTCTTTTTCATAGGCGACTTGATCCGAAAGCCGGCGCAGATGTGTCCGGCCATGCCGATTAAGGGTAATGCTTTAGGAAGGTTAGATCATGGGAATAAAAACAATTGGCCCCACGACAATCAATGCGAAGCATCGTCTGATCTGTCATTGTGAAGCGGTTGAAATAGAACTTGATCTGCCCGATGGCGTTGTGGATGCGCGTCGGTGCGATTGCTCTTTTTGTCGCCGGCGAGGCGCGATTGCCGGAACTATATCAGAAAATGGCTTTCGCATTGTGAAGGGAGTGGATCATATAAAGCGCTATCAATTCGGCACCAAAGTCGCCGAACATTTCTTTTGTGACACATGCGGAATCTATACGCATCATAGGCGCCGATCATTTCCGAATCTATTCGGATATAATCTTGGTTGCCTTGAGGGCGTGAACCCGTTTGACCTTGGCGAAGTGCCGGTTTTTGACGGCGTTAATCATCCTTCAGATCGACCGCAGAATAACAAAT
Source organism: Alphaproteobacteria bacterium (assembly GCA_009920595.1). Taxonomy (GTDB): domain Bacteria; phylum Pseudomonadota; class Alphaproteobacteria; order Rhizobiales; family Beijerinckiaceae; genus CAIUPE01. Next base: position 10,472 of record RFZR01000031.1, read on the forward strand.
GAAAAATTTTTATAGTTTCTGACAATCAAATATCTAGAAGAGAGCATTAAGGCCTTGCACTGGAACTGGGAAGTTGTGTGGTAAAGCCAGTAAATTGCCTCCCGCTTGAAAGCCTCGATACCGACGACTTTTAAAAAAATCTAAGACGAAGTCCCGATCTGTTTTCAGTATCTCGATAAACACTATCGGTAGGTATTTTTCGAAGAGCCTATAGGCGCCGCGTAGCGCTTGATCTTCCATCCCTTCAATATCCATTTTGATAAAATCAACAGCTTCATCAAAGTTATCGAGAGCCATTGTCTCCACTACTTCTGAGTGAGATTGTATCATTGATTGGTTATCACTTAATCGCGGCGGGACGACTTCAAAACCACCAAAATTATTGGGGAGATTATAATCCGGAAGAGTGATCGTGATTGTGTCGCCCGTGCGGTCGCTAATGGCCTTGTGGTACGCGGTCACAGATAGAATATTATTAAGCGCCAATGTGCCGCAAAGCATATGATAGAGAGGTCTTTGCGCTTCGAACGCACGTATTTTTATGTGTGTTCCAAAATATTGTGCAAGGGCGAGACTGTGAATCCCGATATTCGCACCAACATCATAGGCAATAAGCCGCTCGTTTTTTTTGAACAGAATCTCTAAAAGTTTAATCATGAGTCCGAGTTCATTCTTTTCCCATGAACCAGTTCTCAGGATATTTCGACCGACGACAGTATCATGAGCATTGACGATGATGGGGCCGTAATCGGAGGACGCGACGACATTGGGTGAGGGCATGTAGTAAAAATCGCCATGTTGACATTCGGGACATTCAAACGCGAACGCAACAAAGATGAGTTGTTCCACTCATCACACACAACGCAACCTAAAACTCATTTATCCACGCGGCTGCGGCAGAGGCACAGAACCGTTTGTGGTTAAGCCGTCCGACTCGGTGTCGGATGATGGGTTTGTACCAAACCACTGATCAAACAATGACGGCTTTGTTTTCGATGATTTTGTTGTCGTCATCGAGGATGTGGCCGCTGTGGTCAGCGTTGGCTGATCAGAGGCGTCCGATGCACTCGAAATCGACGTCTCGGAAATCACATTGCCTTT
>RFZR01000301.1 GCA_009920595.1 Alphaproteobacteria bacterium
GTGAACGTCGTGCGGGATGGCGACCGCCAAACATGGTTTCGATTCCGCCGCTCGAGTGGAAATCATCAACCGAGTCATAATCGAGCCAGGTGAGCAGCGTTTCATTCATCAGAATGGGAACAGCACCACGGCTCAACAAAACACCGACCGGCAAGCGGTCAAAGAGTGTTGCGAGTAAAGGCTCAGGCGTCGGTGCGGCGTCCGCCTGCGTTGCAACTTGTGTTGCCGGCGCAGACATTTCAATGACGGGAATATCCACGGGCGTTGATGAACTTGGTCGACTCGGCCGTTCACCCAAAGCGCGGGCAATATCGCGAAACGCTTGGCGTTCAATCTCGGTGAGGCCTGGTGCGGTCTCCGCATCAACGGGGCGTGATTTCACCGGAGTTTCAGGTGCGTCTTTTGGTTTGGGGGTCGTCAGTGTGATCGTGCCGAAGCCCCGAAAGCCTTCGAATGTCCCGCCTTCACCTTTCAGCGGCGTTCCGGACAGAGTGATTGCCAGAGGTCCTTCAGCGCTTTCGAGGGTCAGCGCTTCATTGACGAACGTGGCTCGCGCATCGAGAGCCTGCCGGGCCTTACTGCCTTTGGGCCAGGGCGTTTCTTCCAGGCTGATTTTGAGTGTCGCGAGACGCGGGTCTTCCGTGAGCAACCGGATTGTGCCCGAGCGGTCGCTCGTCCAGACAAAGCGGACACGGGAAGATGTGTCGCGCTCTTTCGGCTTCGACGGATTTGAACCTGTGGTGATGGTCTCGGTCATCAGCGAGAGACGGTCCTTGGCGGCACTTTCAGGATAAATGCCGAAAATTCCTAAAGTTTCCGTCAAATTTTTACCGAAAGGGAGGCGGGGCGTCCAAGCCTTTCTCCCTCTAAGGTCGAAGAGATCGAAAACAGAGTTAACCGCTCGTCTAGTTGACGATTGTGCAATGCAACATTATATTGCACTGCGAAATAAACGATTATGTAGTGATGCGTTTCAATTAGTTTTTTCCCTATTTTTGAGGTTTTATCATGTCAAAATCGATCCCATCCTATGAAATTCCGACTGAAATGCGCGATTTCGCTGAAAAGAGCGTTGATCAAGCCCGCAAGGCTTTCGACGGGTTTCTTGGTGCAAGCGTTGATCAAGCCCGCAAGGCTTTCGACGGGTTTCTTGGTGCAGCGCACAAAGCTGTCTCGGCCGCTGACTCCCAGACTGTGAACGCGCAGGCCAATTCGCGCGATCTTGCGGAAAAGGCCATTGGCTATGCCGAGAAAAACATCGCTGCGGCTTTCGATCTGGCCGAGCGCCTTGTTCATGCCAAGGACGTGCAGGACGTCGTTCACATCCAGACCGAATTTGTGAAGTCCCAATTTGCGACGCTTCAATCGCAAATGGCTGAATTCGGTTCAGCGATGCAGTCAACGGCCCGTAAAGCCACAGAAAGCGCTCAGGCGACTGTTGAATCGGCCGCTGCCGAAATGCGTAAGGCTGCAACTGACGCCGCTCAGCGTAAACAATCCTGATCCAAGCTGATCTAATCGAGGAGGTCACCATGACATCCGATACCGATGTAAATTCTGAAGTGGCGGCGGAAGGCACGGTTGTTGCGCCGGTTGTCGCTGCCAAGAAAACGCCTGCAACGCCGGTCGTGCCGGCTGAACGGGTGAAGCGTAAGCCGGGCGCAAAGGTTAAAGCCGAAGCCGGTGAAGCTTTGGCTTCGGCTCATCATGAGGCAACCGATGCGTTCCGCAGCGTGGCCGAGCAATCGCTCGATCAGGTTCGCTCCGCATTTGCCCGCTCGCATGAGGCGTCTTTGTCTTTCGCGCGCGGCTTTGAAGCCAGCGGCCATGTTGTCCAATCTGGCCTCAAGGAAATTCAGACCCGCGTTGCTGACGCGCTTGAAGCCGAAGCCCATGCGGCTTTCGGTTATTTCCGCGCCATGACACAGGTGAAGACGCTTTCCGAGATCATCGATCTTCAAGCGAGCCAATTGCGCAAGCAATTTGAGCGCAATTTCGATGAAGCGCGGGATTTGTCCTCTCTTGCCACTGCGGTTGCGACCAAGGCGTCGGAACCGGTGCGGAAGGCTTTTAGCCATGCGCTTGAGGCTCAGCGCCCCTCTCATTGAGGGGGAGTGGCCATCCGGCACTTGAAAAGAGAGTGAAGCGGGCTTAGGACGTCTCTCCGAAGAGGGGCGTGTTGGCCCGCTTCCTTGTTTTCGGGCAGCTATAGCTCAGTTGGTTAGAGCGCTAGATTGTGGATCTAGAGGT
>RFZR01000302.1 GCA_009920595.1 Alphaproteobacteria bacterium
ATAAGGCGCGCTGGCACCAAAGCCGGTCATGCCGACAAAGATGCCGCTTGTGCCGATGATCTGATCCCAGCCTTGGCGCACACCCGCTTCAATCGCGACATTCACTTTCGCTTTGCCAATAACAGAAGCGCGATAGGCTTCATCCTGACGATTGAACATTTCAAAGCTCGGCACTGAAACAACGCGCGCCTTGATGCCCTTCGCAGCAAGTTGATCACGCGCGGCCGCCGCGATTTCAACTTCGGAACCCGAAGCAAAAATCGAAACATCCGCCGCGCCATCTGCGGCCATGAGTTCATAGGCACCGCGTGCGCAGCGATTTTCACTCGCATTGTCTTTGCGGAGCTGGGCGAGATTTTGACGCGTCAAAGCGAGAATGCTCGGCGTGCAGGTTTCCGTCAGCGCGATCTCCCAGCATTCCGCTGTCTCGACCACATCGGCGGGACGGAACACGTTGAGATTGGGAATGACACGCAAAGCCGCTAGATGCTCAACCGGTTGATGGGTTGGGCCATCTTCACCAAGGCCGATTGAATCATGCGTCATCACATGGATCGCACGCACGCCCATCAACGCACCAAGGCGCAAAGCAGGGCGGAAATAATCGGTGAACACCATGAAGGTCGCATCCGATGGAATGATACCGCCATGAAGCGCCATGCCATTCACAGCGGCCGCCATTCCATGTTCGCGAATACCGTAATGGATGTAACGACCAGCATAAGAGCCCGGCGCCATTGGAGTGATGTTCTTGGTCTTCGTGTTGTTTGACGGCGTCAAATCAGCCGAGCCGAGAACAAGTTCAGGCACCGCTTCGGTGATCGCTTCAAGCGCCATTTCTGAAGCTTTACGCGTCGCAACGGTTTGCGGCTCGGCAGCATATTTTGCTTTGAGCGCGGCGATGGCGTCTTTCAATTTCGGTGATGGTTTGCCACCCATGCGGCGTTCAAATTCCGCAGCCTTCGGAGAGGCCGCGAGGCGCTTCTTCCATTCGCCATGCGCGCTTTGCGAGCGCTTCGCATTTGAACGCCAGGCTTCAAGCACATCCGCATCGACGTGGAAGGGTTCAGGCGAAAGACCGAGGGCTGTTTTTGTTGCTGCCAATTCTTCAGCGCCAAGCGGTTCGCCATGCGCTTTGGAAGTCCCTGCTTTTTTCGGTGCACCAAAACCAATTGTGGTTTTGCACGCAATCATCACCGGACGATCTGATTTTTTCGCACGCTCAACGGCCGCGAGAATGGCCGATTGATCATGACCATCGACCGCATCGGTCGCCCAACCGGCTGACTCAAAACGTTTACGCTGGTCAACCGAGTCCGCAATCGACAAAGGCCCATCAATCGAAATGCCATTGTCATCCCACAACACAATCAAACGATTGAGTTTGAGATGGCCAGCAAGCGCAATGGCTTCTTGCGAAATGCCTTCCATGAGATCGCCATCGGAGGCGAGCACATAGGTATAGTGATCAACGAGATCCGAACCGAATTCAGCATTGAGATGACGCTCAGCAAGCGCAAAGCCGACCGCGGTCGAAATGCCTTGGCCCAAAGGACCTGTGGTCATTTCAACGCCCTGCGTATGGCCGACTTCAGGATGGCCCGGCGTCTTTGAGCCCCATTGGCGGAAGCTCTTCAACTCATCGAGCGTCATGCCGGGTGTGCCCGTGAGATAGAGAAGCGCGTAAAGCAGCATCGAACCGTGACCGGCGGAGAGGATGAAGCGATCACGATCAGCCCAATGCGGATCGGCGGGATCGAATTTGAGGACTTTGGTGTAAAGAACGGTCGCGATATCGGCCGCGCCCATGGGAAGACCGGGATGACCGGATTTGGCTTTTTCAACCCCATCCATAGCCAGTGACCGAATGGCATGGGCCATCCGCGTATCGAGCGCGTGCGCGTTCATTTTCTTAGTCCTTTCGTCGAATGCGGAGGTTCTGTAGCACCCCTCCCCCGCGAGTCAATTACCAACCGCTTCCCTTTGTCGCAGGTGTGCATTGCACTGCACAAAACCCTCACAAGCCCGGACCGAATACAGAAAAAGCGGCCTCCGAAGTGGCCGCTTCCCCATAAATTGTATTTCACTTTTTGGCCTGACCGCAATTCACAAGCCTGATTTGTGAATTAATACGTATAAGCCGTCCGTTCAGGTCACTCGGCCGCGCAGAAAAATTACGCGCCTTTCTGCTTCACGACGATCGGCATCAAAAGATCGCCCC
>RFZR01000303.1 GCA_009920595.1 Alphaproteobacteria bacterium
AAACGCGTTCCATGCTCCGTCCACTTCAAAATTTTGGCCTTGTGGATGATCTCCGCCAAAGCGCGAAAGCGGTGTCCCGGGCTGTCGTTGATTTGTTATGGCCGCCTTCTTGTATTGGTTGCGGGGCGGCGGTGATTGAGCCGGATCGATTTTGCGCGACTTGTTGGAGGGCATTGCCGTTGATTTCGCCCCCGGTTTGTCAGCGCTATGGCGTGCCTTTACCCTTTGATCTCGGGTCGGAGCCGCTTTCTCCTCTGGCGATTTCCGATCCGCCTGTTTTTGAGCGGGCGCGGGCGGCCTTTCGCTATGATGGCCTCGCACGCGAGATCGTTCATCATTTCAAATATGGCGACCGCACCGAATTGGCCCGCCCGATGGGGCGGCTCATGGCAGAAGCGGGAAAAGCACTCCTCGCTGACGCTTCGCTGGTCGTGCCTGTACCCTTGCATCGGTTCCGGTTCTTGGGCAGGCGGTTCAATCAGGCCGCCTTGCTCGCAAAAGAAATCGGCGCCTTGGCGCAAAAGCCGGTGGGCTTCGAAGTGCTCACCCGCGTCAAAGCGACCCGTCCGCAAGTGGGGCTCACCCGCGCGGAGCGCGCAGATAATTTGGCCCGAGCCTTCGCCGTGCCGGATCACCAGCGTCTTCCATTCGCCGGACAACGCATCCTTCTAATCGACGATGTGATGACCTCGGCGGCCACCGGCAATGCGTGTGCCCGCACTTTGCTCAAAGCTGGAGCTTCGGCGGTTGATCTTCTCGTTTTTGCCGTTGTGGCAAAGTCCTGATTTCGGCTTATATAGGGAAAGACTATTCGACAGAGGCGCTTTCTGATGCAACCGGTTACGATCTATACAAAATCTTGGTGCCCTTATTGCCATTCGGCCAAAGATCTTCTGACAAAAAAAGGCGTTGCCTTTAACGAGATTGATGTCTCCGAAGGCGGCGAGAAGCAAGCCGCCATGGCTGAGCGCGCGAATGGTCGCTCTTCAGTTCCGCAAATTTTCATTGGCACCACCCATGTTGGCGGGTGCGACGATCTCTATGCGCTTGATCGTGCGGGCAAGCTTGATCCGCTGCTCCAAGCTTAGAACGGAACTCTCATGTCTCATTCTTTCATAGCCGCTTGCGTGCAAATGCGTGGCCGCAGAGACCCGTCGACAAATTGCGATGATGCTGTGCGTATGATTCGCGAAGCTGCTTCGCGTGGTGCTACTTTTGTTCAAACACCAGAGATTTCTAATCTCGTCGATCGTGATCGCGAAACGATGATGAAGAGTCTTTTCACGGAAGACAAAGATCCGATGCTGCAAGCCTTTCAAGCGCTTGCCCGTGAATTGAGGATCACAATCCATGCAGGTTCTTTATCGATCAAGAATGGCGACAAAGTTGCGAACCGCGCTTTTGTGATTTCATCATCAGGCGACGTTGCTGCGCGCTATGATAAAATTCATCTCTTTGATGTCGATCTTGCCAATGGTGAAACATGGCGTGAGTCAAACACATTCACGGGGGGATCAGAAGCCATCGTTGTTGATATTCCGCATGCAAAGCTTGGTGTTTCGATTTGCTATGATGTGCGCTTTCCCTATCTTTTTCGTGCGCTTGCCGATCATGGGGCAACACTATTAAGTGCACCTGCGTGCTTCACAAAACAAACGGGTGAAGCACATTGGTCAGTGTTGCAACGCGCTCGTGCGATTGAAAATGGCGCCTTCATGATTTCGGCAGCGCAAGCGGGTTTGCATGAAGATGGTCGTGAAACCTATGGCCACTCGATGATTGTTGATCCGTGGGGACGTGTTTTGGCTGAAGGCGATGACAAGCCTGGGCTTATTTTCGCCGAAATCAAAACGGATGCTGTCACAGAAGCACGTAATCGAATTCCCGCTTTGCGTCACACACGCCCGACTCCGGTTAGCGTTTGTTAACCGATCAAGATAGATAGTCGCTCCTCATGATCAAATATCAATTACACTGCGATGATGGCCATGATTTTGAAGGATGGTTTCCTTCAAGTGAGGCCTTTGAAAAGCAAAAGAAGCGTGGTTTTGTGAGCTGCGCAATTTGTGGCAGCAATAAAGTTGATCGGGCGATCATGGCACCGTCTGTAGCACGGACGGATAACCGCACACAGGCGGTTCCCGCAGAATTTATTAACGACGTTCCTGCACCCCTTATTTCAGAGGAAGAGCGTGAGCTTCGTCGTCGTCTTTCAGAATT
>RFZR01000304.1 GCA_009920595.1 Alphaproteobacteria bacterium
AGACTCATGCGCAAAGAGGGGCGTTCATCCGGCGCATGTTCGGCAAAATCATCAATCTCGCTTTCGGTAAAATAATCACGATGGCGAACCGTCTGCACAAACACGAAAACACAGTAAAGAATGAGCGAAACGATACCGACAAAAAGAAGCTGCCCCGGAGAATAAAGTGGCCCCTGAACAGCGGTAACATAATTTGGAAAGACCAACGCGAACGTGGCCAAAGTGCCCAAGACAGCAAGTGCGGCCGCCACACCATCAGATCGGAAATTTTGTTCGAAATGACGGCGGCCGCCCAACACAAGGCCCAAGCCAACAACACCATTGAGCACAATCATAACGGCTGAATAAACCGTATCGCGCGCGACGAATTCCGATCCCGGGACGCCTGAAAGAAGAATTGAAACAATCAGCGCAACTTCAATAATCGTCACTGCAACCGCAAGAACAAGCGAACCCAAGGGCTCGCCAACACGAAGCGCGATGATTTCTGCATGATGCACCGACGCAAAAACAGAAACGGTCAAAACGAGCGCCGCCACAATATTCCACAATAGAGGCGCAATGATAAGACCAGGAACAAAGCTTACGCAAAGCCAGATGGCGGCAACAAGCGGCCCTGCCCAAGACCAAATCGGCAAGCGATGCGTCGCGTCCTTATTGACTGACATGAAACGCCTGAGCGGAGTTAGACATAATCATTAAGCAACACCATTCGGTTCGATCTTCACAGTGTGAGGCGCCGATCAGACCCAAAAGACGGACAAGTAAAAAAGAACAACAAAAGCAAATTTACTAAGACTTCACTCAATGTTTCTCGGCAGAAATTCGATCCGTCCAAGCGAGCATCAAACCTGACACGACAAAAGTCATATGAATAGCCACATACCAAATCAAATCACGATCTGAAATGTTATGAATATCCATAAAGCTTTTGAGAAGTTGAATACCCGAGATCGCAACAATCGATGACAGAAGTTTGAGTTTCAAACCACTGAAATCAATCTTCGCCATCCATTCCGGCCAATCAGGATGGTCACGCGCTTCGATTTTGGACACGAAATTTTCGTAACCGGAGAAGATAACAATCACAATCAATGAGCCTGTGAGCGTTAAATCCACAAGCGTGAGAACGCCTAAGATCACATCCGCTTCTTTGGCTTCCGGAACACGCAAGGCAAAATGCCAAGCTTCCTGCATGGTTTTGTAAAGCAAAAAGCTCAGTGCCGCGACAAGCGCCAGATAAAAGGGCGCGAGCAGCCAGCGGCTCGCAAACAAAACCCGCTCAATCATTTGTGAAACCATCCTGATCCTCATTCCGCTGCGAGGCCCACGCCGATCGGGCAGCTCACACCCGTTCCGCCAAGGCCGCAATAGCCGTTGGGATTCTTGGCAAGATATTGCTGGTGATAATCTTCAGCATAATAAAATTCGGTGGCGGGAATGATCTCTGTCGTGATCATGCCATAGCCTGCTGCAGATAACCGCTTCTGAAATATCGCGCGCGAAGATTCGGCTGCGGCGCGTTGCGCCTCAGAATAAAAATAAATGCCTGAACGATAGGTTGTTCCGATGTCATTGCCCTGCCGCATGCCTTGGGTCGGGTCATGACTCTCCCAAAACACTTTTAAAATTTCATCAAAAGAAATCCGTGCAGGATCGAAAACAATTTTGACCACTTCATTATGGCCCGTCAGGCCCGTGCAGGTTTCTTCATAAGTCGGATTAGGTGTAATACCCGCCGCATAACCCACGGCGGTTACATGGACGCCAGGAAGCGACCAGAACCGACGCTCGGCGCCCCAGAAACAACCCATTCCCACAAGCGCGGTTTCATTGCCCTCAGGATAAGGCCCTTTCAGAGCCTGTTGATTGACAAAGTGGCGCTCAGCCGTCGGCAAGGGCTGCGACCGGCCCGGCAAAGCCACAGACGGCGTCGGCATGCGCATCTCTTTTCGAAATCCAAACATGATGCCCCCACAAATTTATTCGCTATGTAATTTAAGGATAATTTCACAATTTTCGAGCCCCCTGTGCGATTATAACGCGCTCGCACCGCGGTTGCGGGTTGCACCCACGCCGAGGTTGGCTATAAGGGCGCCTTCTGCGTTGGGTCTGTTGGTTTTCGTTGCCAAGACCAAACGCGTAAGGGAGGGGTGGCCGAGTGCATAGCCCGCGCGAAAGCGAGGG
>RFZR01000305.1 GCA_009920595.1 Alphaproteobacteria bacterium
GAACCGAATATGCCGATCCTCGCCAATCTCGCGATGGATTTCGCAGCGATCGGTTCAGCTGAATATGCTGACATGTTGTTGAAGGCGGGCAAAGCAGAACAGTTCGACCAAGTTCCCGTTGGCACAGGTCCGTTCTCCTTCGTTGCGTATCAGAAAGACGCAGCAATCCGTTTCAAGAAAAATCCTGATTACTTCGGTGAGAAGGCGCTTGTTGATGATCTCGTTTTCGCGATCACACCTGATCCGACCGCACGTCTTGCAAAATTGAAGAAGGGCGAATGCCACTTCATGATTGCCCCGCGTCCGGCCGATCTCGAAGAGATCAAGAAGGATGCGTCACTCAATCTCATCAGCCAGTCGGGTTTGAACATCGCTTACTGGGCCTTCAACGTTCAGAAGCCGCCTTTCGATAAGAAAGAAGTTCGCCAAGCCTTCAATATGGCGATCGACAAAGCCGCGATCATCAAGGACGTTTATATGGGCGCAGGTTCAGCCGCGAAAACCTGATCCCGCCGACGCTCTGGTCCTATAATGATAAAGTACAGGACTATCCTTACGACTCAGCAAAAGCCAAGAGCATGCTCGAAGCCGCTGGCGTGAAGAACCTCGACATCGACCTCTGGTATATGCCTGTGCAGCGTCCTTACAATCCGAATGCCAAGCGCATTGCTGAAATGATGCAGGCTGACCTCGCAAAAGTGGGCGTGAATGCGAAACTCGTTACCTATGAATGGGGTGAGTATCGTAAGCGCGCGCAGCAAGGCGAACACACCACCGCTCAACTCGGTTGGACAGGTGACAATGGTGATCCGGATAACTTCTTCTTCCTGCGTGGTTGTGCTGCGGCGCGTCCAGGCGGTCAGAACCTGACGAAATGGTGCAACAAGGAGTACACCGAAAAGCTCGACAAAGCGCGCGCTTCAGCGGATGTGGCCGAGCGCACCAAGCTCTATCAGGAAATGCAGGTCATCGAACATGACGAAGCGCCTGATATGAAAATCGCACACTCAATCGTGTTCGAAGCGATGCGCAAAGAAGTCACCGGCTTCAAGCAGTCGCCATTGGGCTCGCATGAGTTCCAAGGCGTTGATGTGAAGTAAGCTGCAACACGCAAGCTTCACGTTCCTGAAGCTTTAAAAATTAAACCTCCCCCTTTTCACTAGGGGGAGGTTTTTTGTTGGGCCGCCAATCGGTTTCACCCCACCCCAACATTTTCGCTCCGCTCAAATGTTTTCCCCTCCCCCTCGCGGGGAGGGGTAAGGGGTGGGGGCAATTTAAAAAGCGTATCTCTATCCAGATTTTTTTTGTTCGCGCGGATAGACCCCGCCCGCCCGACACAATAAAACTCTCTCATGATTAAATTCATCCTGCGCCGCCTGTTGCTGACTTTGCCGACTTTTGTCGCGCTGATGTTCGTCACCTTTATGGCAATCCGACTGGTGCCGGGCGATCCGGTTGAAGTGCGCACGGGCGAACGCGGCATATCGCCAGAGCGCCTCGCTTATTTCCGGCATGAGTTAGGTCTGGATCAGCCGCTCTGGAAACAATTTGTCGATTATGTCTGGCAATTGTTGCATGGCAATTTCGGTGTATCACTGTCGACCAATGAGAAGGTGTTGACCGAATTTTTGACTCTCTTCCCCGCAACCCTTGAACTCGCTTTCGCCGGCATGTTGTTCGCCGTTATTATTGGTGTGCCCTCTGGTGTGGTTGCGGCTGTCAAACGCGGCAGCATCTTTGATCAGGCTTTGATGGGCTTTGCCGTTACCGGATTCTCTATGCCCATCTTCTGGTGGGGACTTCTTCTCATCATGCTTGTCTCCGAAGGATTGGGATGGACACCCGTCTCCGGACGCATCGATATGATTCAATTTTATTTTGAACCGGTAACAGGTTTCATGCTGATTGACGCAGCATTGTCTGATCAAGATGGTGCATTCTGGTCTGCATTACATCATTTGATCTTGCCAATGATTGTGCTGGGCACGGTGCCTCTTGCTGTGATCGCGCGCATGACACGTTCATCCATGCTTGAAGTGTTGAGTGAAGATTATGTGCGCACCGCGCGCGCAAAAGGTTTGTCTGAATTTCGTGTCATTGCCATTCATGCATTACGCAACGCGCTCATTCCCGTTGTCACCGTAATCGGTTTGCAAGTCGGCGGCTTGCTTGCGGGTGCCGT
>RFZR01000306.1 GCA_009920595.1 Alphaproteobacteria bacterium
GCGACTCTTGCGACGGAGTCAACGCATATTGTAGGTTTTCGACGCATCAAACGCGATATCTGGTGGCGTTAAGGCTTCATCTCTTCGCTTGGCTTTATGAGCTTCAAAGCAAAGCGGCAGAGCCCCACCAATCGGGTTTGTCAGTTCTTTATGTGAGGAAATCGATGTCCTGGACCGATGAACGAGTCGAGTTGCTGCGCAAGCTTTGGAACCAGGGCCTGAGTGCAAGCCAAATCGCGACTGAATTGGCAAATGGCATCACCCGCAATGCGGTGATTGGCAAAGTGCACCGCTTGGGGCTTTCGGGCCGGGCAAAAGCGCCCTCCTCTCAAGCCGCGCGGCCGCGCAAAATCACCCGCGCACCGAGCCACCCTTTGACGCATTCAGCAAATCGCGCTGGCCTTGGCTCTTATTCATCAGCCGCAGCCGGTCAGGCAGCGATCCGTGGCAATCTCGCTTTGAGCCCTTCACCCGTAACAGCCGAGGCGATCGCGCCGGTCGTTGCGTATGATCCCGAGCCCTTCACGGATGTCGTTGTGCCCATGTCGGAGCGGATCACGATCATGGAATTGCGTGAATCCACCTGCCGCTGGCCTTTCGGCGATCCGTCTTCGCCGGATTTCCGCTTTTGCGGTGCGGAGTCGCCGATTGGAACGCCCTATTGCGCCTTCCATTCGCGCATTGCGTATCAGCCTTCGAGCGATCGTCGCAAAAACAAAGACTGAGCCGCGAAAACGCGTTCACGCTTTGCGATTAAAATTCTCGTCGAATGAATAGCCCGCGCCACGAATGGTGCGCACCGGATCGCGCTCGCGTGGCTTGTTGATCGCTTTCCGCAAACGTCCGACATGAACATCGACCGTTCGCTCATCGATCTCAGATTCCATTCCCCACACATGATCAAGCAATTGCGCGCGCGAAAACACACGCCCCGGGCGTTCCATCAAAAATTCCAGAAGACGAAATTCGGTCGGACCCAAATGGATTTCGCGCCCGGCGCGATGGACGCGATGAGCTGACCGATCAAGTTGAAGATCGCCCGCTTCCAAAGCGTTTGACACGCGATTGGGAGAGACACGACGCAAGAGCGCGCCCACACGCGCCAAAAGTTCCGGCACCGAAAAAGGTTTGACGACATAATCATCAGCGCCTGTTGCAAGACCGCGCACGCGCTCATCTTCCTCACCGCGCGCCGTCAACAAAATGATCGGAAGAGTCTTTGTCTCCGCTCTTTGCCGCAAGCGCCGACAAAGTTCGATGCCGGAGAGACCTGGCAACATCCAATCAAGCAGAACAAGATCAGGAAGATGCTCTTTGAGCATCAATTCTGCATCATCGCCCCGATTGGCGCTTTCAACGTCATAGCCTTCGGCTTCAAGATTGTAACGCAACAACAGAGAAAGTGGTTCTTCATCTTCAACGATGAGAATACGAGGTTTTGTTGCCATTTAGAACTTCCGAGACAACTTAAGTTTATCAACCTAAACTTAAAGGTTCATATGCACCCGAGACACGCGGACGGTCCGCGGTGATCGCTTCACCTTTGACCAGATAGTGAATCGTTTCTGCAATGTTTGTTGCATGATCGCCGATGCGTTCGATATTCTTGGCCGAGAACAGAAGATGCGTGCAAAAACCGATATTGCGCGGATCTTCCATCATATAGGTCAGCAATTCGCGGAAGAGTGAATTATAGAGCTGATCAATCTCTTCATCATGTTGCCACACATCAAGCGCGGCGGTCACATCACGCTGCGCATAGGCGCCGAGCACACGATGAAGACGCTCAAGCGCGAGATCACTGATATGCACCACGCCGCCAACAATTTTCTGCGGCGCGAATTGCCCATCCATCGCCACAACGCGTTTACCGACATTTTTCGCGAGATCGCCAATGCGCTCCAAATCCGAGGCGATGCGAATGGCTGAAACAAGAGCCCGCAAATCAATCGCCATGGGCTGACGTCGCGCGATTGTTAGAATCGCTTTCTCTTCAATCTCGCGTTCAAGCGCGTCAAGCTTCGGATCCGTGGCAATAACACGCTGTGCCAGTTCGGTATCGCCTTTAACGAGCGCGTCGATCGCGTGCGTCAGCATGGTTTCGGCAATACCACCCATTTCGGCGATCTTGCGGCCGATCTCCATCAACTCATCATCATAGGCGCGTACGGTATGATCG
>RFZR01000307.1 GCA_009920595.1 Alphaproteobacteria bacterium
TTTTCGAGGATGGTGATGGTGCCGAGGCTTGGGACATCAAACTTCGTGCCCACAGCATTCTTGATTTTGCCGTTCAAAACACCATCGGCAAAATAGGCAGCCAACCAGCCTTCGTTATAAGGTGACCAGAGTTGGAAAGCCGACACTGTGCCATCCTTCACAAAGTCACGCATTTCTGAAGGAAGACCCAAACCCGTCACATGGACTTTGTTGGCAATACCGCGAGACTTCACAACCTGTGCCGCCGCTGCGATACCCACCGTTGTCGGTGCGATCACGCCAACAAGGTTCGGATAATTCGACAACAAAGCTTCCATTTCAGTTGTCGATTTTTCAGGCTGGTCATCACCGTAAACGGTCGCGACAAGCTTCATGTCCTTATATTTAGGATTTTCAGCAAGCGTCTTCTTCATCGCCTTGATCCAGGTATTCTGGTCAGGCGCTTCGGTCGTTGCAGAAAGAATGGCGATCTCACCTTTATAGCCGATCATTGAACCCATGAGTTCAACTTGGTTCGGACCGGTCTTGGTGAAATCCACCGGCAAGATATTCGCGTCACGATGACTTTCGCTGCCGACAATGTCACCATTGACGGTCAAAACGAGAATGCCCTTCGCACGTGCTTTATCGAGCACTTGGTTCATCGCGTCAGGGCTGTTCGGGGCAATCGCGATCACATTCACGCCGCGCTGAATCTGCGCTTCAATGAATGGGATTTGCGATGTCGCTTCCGCCGTTGCCGGTGCCACAAACTCAAACTCGCAACCAATCTTTTTGCAGGCATCAACAAAGCCGCCCGTAATCGAGTCGAAATAGGGATTGCCCGTATTCTTCCCGATATAGACGACTTTGAAATTGCTTGCCGCCATGGCCGCACTCGCCATCAGGCCGAAGCCCAAAGCAAGACCGGCCAAAACTGTTTTCTTCAGCATACCTTCCTCCATATGTTTGCCGTGTCGATCCGGCGGTTAAGCCCGCTACCGTTGAGTGCGGGAATAGATGAAATTCGTAGCGATGATTGAGAGAACCAACAACACACCCAACACGCAAAGCTGTGTAGCCGGCAAAAGATTGGCGGTCGTCATTCCGGTGGAGATAACGGACAAAAGCAATGCGGCAAGAAAAGTTCCCAAAATGGTGCCACGTCCACCAAAAATATAAGTACCGCCGAGCATGGCCATGAGCACCATTTGTAACTCGCCGCCGATACCCAAATCATATCTCACAGAACCCAAACGTGAGATAAAGATCATCCCGGCAATGGCCGCGATCACACCGGTTGCGAGAAATAAAATCGCTTTGATGCGTCTTGTACGAATGCCTGCATAAATCGCAGCCGTTTCATTCGTGCCTGTTTGATAGATTTGCCGTCCCCACACCGTCATGCCGAGAAGAAAAGCAAGCGCGAGTGCTGCGAGAATAAAAATCAGATCCGGCGCGGGAAGCCCGAGAATTTGAACCTTATCAATGCCGATATACCACTCAGGCACGCGGATGGATTTATCACCGGCTATCACTTGCGCCAGACCACGATACAATGTGAGCGTGCCAATTGTGACAATGATCGAGGGCAATTGCAGCCCGATAATCAAAATGCTGTTGATCGCGCCCATGACGAGACCCGATCCAATCGCAATCGCAACACAAATCCACATCGGCCATTCAAAACTCATCGCATAGGCAAAAAGACAAGCCGACAAGGCCATAGCGGAAGCGGGTGACAAATCAATCTCACCGGCAATGATCACGAGCGTGAGAATAAGCGCGAGCAGCGAGAGTTCAGCCGTAAGCGTGAAACTATCAAGGATGTAACGTATATCCAGAAAATAAGGCGATAACTGACCGCCCGCAATAATCGCAAGCACCAAAAGGATAAAGGTCATTGTTTCAGGACGAACGAGAATAACAGACCATAAAGGCCGAGGCGGTGCGGCATCCGCTAGCGTAGATCGTATAACAGACTTATGTGCGTGATCGATGTCGGGAGACGTGCTCATTCGCGCCCCCTCGCCACTGAAAGGGCTGCATTCGCGCGCATCCGCACCGAGCGATCAATCAAAAGTGCAATCACAATCACGGCACCATAGATTGCGGCTTGTGATGTGCCGGGAATTCCCAAGAGAGGTAGCGCTGCCGATACGCACCCCATCAAGAAGACGCCGAGCAC
>RFZR01000308.1 GCA_009920595.1 Alphaproteobacteria bacterium
ACGCATCTTCAAGCCTTTGAAATCTTCAATGGTCTTGATTTCTTTGCGGAACCAGCCGCCCATCTGCGTGCCGGTGTTACCGCCGGGCAAAGTCAAGAAATTATAGGATTTGAAGAATTCATTGAGCAGGTCGAGACCGCCGCCATGATAGAACCACGCGTTCTGCTGACGTGAATTCATGCCGAAAGGCACCGCCGTGCCGAAAGCAAAAGTCGGGTCTTTGCCGAAATAGTAATAAGGCGCCGTGTGGCACATTTCGACCGTACCATTGGTGACGGCGTCAGCGGCCTGAAGGCCCGGAACAATTTCACCGCTCGCAAAAACCTGGATTTGGAATTTGTTATCGGTCGCTTCGGCAACCGACTTTGCGAGCGTTTCGGCGGCGCCGTAAATCGTATCCAAGGATTTCGGGAAGCTTGAGGTCAGGCGCCATTTGATTTCCGGTGCCGATTGCGCAAGGGCCGGTTTGGCCAATGTCGCGCCAGCAAGACCCAGTCCCGCTGCTTTAACAAAATCACGTCTCTTCATTGAACGATCCCCCTCTTTAGCGATTTGACACTTTGTTTGGCTGCAACTTATGAACAGCATTTCATTGGGCGTTGATTTCCTATCTGACGACCGTCCGGCTTGATGTAGGGGCCCGAAAACACCTCGCCGAGGACCTAAAAGCTGCCGGAATTACTCGCCCTTTGCTGGTTACAGACCGGGGCATTCGAGCGGTCGGACTTCTTGATCAGGTTCTGAAAGAGGGTGGGATTGATCTTTCTCTGCCCGTTTTTGACGAAACGCCTGCCAATCCCACGGAAGAGGCGGCTGAAAAAGCGCTCGAGCTATACCGCGTTGGGACATGCGATGGAGTGATCGCGCTTGGTGGTGGCTCGGCCATGGATCTTGCTAAAGCCGTTGCCGTGCTTGCGACGCATGACGGTCCACTGGCCTCTTTCGCGGTCGTCAATGGGGGGATGCAAAAGATCACCGCCAAGACGGCGCCAACTCTTGCGATCCCAACGACTGCGGGAACAGGCAGTGAAGTCGGCCGCGGCGCCATTATCAGTTTCAGGGATGGTCGCAAACTCGGTTTGCTCTCACCCTTCCTCATTCCCAAAAGAGCGATTTGCGATCCTGAATTGACCGTCGGTCTGCCTTCCCTTTTGACGGCTGCAACAGGCATGGATGCGATCAGCCATTGTATCGAAACTTTCATTTCGCCTGTCGATAATCCGGTTGCGGCCGCGATTGCGATTGATGGGTTGGAGCGCGCGATTGTCGCTCTGCCGCGTGCTGTGTCTCATCCACATGATCTTCATGCGCGCCGCGAGATGATGATTGCGGCGATGGAAGGGGCGCTTGCCTTTCAAAAAGGTTTAGGCGCGGTGCATGCGCTCTCTCATCCCCTTGGTGGTTATCGTGATCTGAAGCTTCATCACGGCACCTTGAACGCGATTCTTTTACCGCCTGTTTTGCGTTTTAATGAAAGTGTTTCCGCTGAAACCTATCCGCGTTTAAAACGAGCAGTCGGTATAGAGGCGAAAGCTGATTTTGCTGCCTTCATGCATGGATTTGCCACTTCTCTCGGTATTCCGATGCGATTGCGTGATATTCATGTTCCCCATGGAATTTTATCCGATGTCGCGCGGCTCGCGTGTCTAGATCACACGCACGCGACCAATCCGCGCCAAGCAACGGAATCGGATTATCTCGTCATGCTTGAAGAAGCGTTCTGAAACTCGTTCATTGTGCGCAATAAAAAAGGGGCCAGAGCGGCCCCTTTTTGATTTCTAATAGAGAAGCGTGACGATTACTTCGTCGCGGCTTCATACATTTCGAGCACATAGTCCCAGTTGACCAGGTGATCGACGAACGCCTTGAGATAATCAGGGCGACGATTGCGGTAATCGATATAGTAGGAATGTTCCCACACATCGACGCCGAGAATGGGTGAAGCACCATGAATAAGTGGGCTTTCACCATTTGGCGTTTTTGAAATTTCGAGCTTGCCATTCTTAACCGAAAGCCACGCCCAGCCTGAACCGAATTGCGTGGTGCCGGCAGCGACAAAATCTTCCTTGAATTTATCGACCGATCCAATGTCGGAAATGATGGCCTTTTCGATCTTGCCCGGAATCGCACCGCCACCATTCGGCTTCATCCATTTCCAGAA
>RFZR01000309.1 GCA_009920595.1 Alphaproteobacteria bacterium
AATCGAGGATGACAGCGCCACCGCGCAGAGCATCGAGCTGATGCTCAAATCCGAGGCTTTTAATGTTTATACGACAGATCTCGGTGAAGAAGGGATCGATCTGGGCAAGCTTTATGATTACGACATCATTTTGCTCGATCTCAATCTTCCGGACATGTCTGGTTATGAAGTGTTGCGCTCGCTGCGCGTTGCGAAGGTCAAAACGCCGATTTTGATCCTCTCAGGCCTTGCGGGTATTGAAGATAAAGTGCGCGGCCTCGGTTTCGGCGCGGATGATTATCTCACAAAGCCTTTCCATAAGGATGAGCTCGTTGCGCGCATTCAAGCGATTGTGCGCCGCTCGAAGGGCCATGCACAATCGGTCATCATCACCGGCGATCTCACCGTCAATCTTGATCAGAAGACGGTCGAAGTCAGCGGCAACCGCGTGCATCTCACCGGTAAAGAATATCAGATGCTTGAGCTTCTGAGCTTGCGCAAAGGCACAACGCTCACGAAGGAAATGTTCCTCAATCATCTTTATGGCGGCATGGATGAGCCGGAACTCAAAATCATTGACGTGTTCATCTGCAAGCTTCGGAAAAAACTCGCCAATGCATCAAACGGTACGAATTACATCGAAACCGTTTGGGGCCGTGGCTATGTGCTTCGCGAAATGGCCGACGAGGATATACGCATCTCGGCCTGATAGACTCGAGGGTCGATGACCCCGAGAGCAAGCCTCCCCAAAAACTCAAAAAGCCCCGTTTTACGGGGCTTTTTTTATTGTTTCGCGTTTGGCGATTTAGACCAAACTCACGGCTTTGCTTGCGCTTTGATCCGCATGGTTTCACCTTCAATCGAAAGTGCAATCTGAAATCCTGCCTCACTCGCGATCAAGCCCGTGTAATAAGGTTGAATCGCATGAGCGTCGATGGTCACACCCTCACGATTCAGCGCGAGCAATCCTTCAACATGAGGCGGAATACGTGCGCTTGTTCCTGTAGCGGAAATCAAAAAATCACCGCGCTCACCTTCCACTTTGGCAAGCGCTGTGATCTGACCACCACGCGGAATGGCGGTCGTTGCGATCATCAAAAGATTCAAAAACAATTTCACCTGATTTTTAGGCAGAAGCACGCGCGGCGCCTCAATCGCCAATTTGATGCGATCATCCTCGATAAAGCCTTTAGCAATCTGCGCCGCATCACCCAAATCAATTGCAGCGCCGGCCGATCCGGCAGCGCCAAAAGCCAACCGCGCAAATTGCAAACGAGCAGAGGCCTGCCGCGCGCTTTTACGGATCAAATCCTCTGCGAAAGCCCGCATGCTCTCGTCTTTTTCTTCTTCAAGAACTTCTAGACCATTCACAATCGCGCCAACCGGACTGATGACGTCATGACACACCCGGCTGCAGAGCAGCGCCGCGAGATCGAGGGCAGAGAGCGAAACATCAGTCATAATTGGCTTCCATGGTCATACTGTATTCAAACACGCCTGCGGCATAATCCCTTTTCGCTTGTTCATCAGGGGCCGCCGCGATTCTGCCCTAATCATCAGACGATAACTGTAAAAATTTCAGTAATCCTTTATCCTAAAGGCAGGATCATCATTGATTGTTATCGTCGATTCGGATTCACACTATTTTGTTTGAGCGTGATTCGCTGCGCATGTTCAAAGCGGCCATCGAAAAAAGGGGACATCTATGAAGCTCTCTCACATTGCGGTTCTGGCCGCTCTGATCGGCGCTGTTGCCGTCACGCCGGTTCTGGCTCAACAACAGAATAAGCCGCAACCCCCGAAGACACTCGGCTCATCAGCCAATCAAGCTCCTGAAGCTTTTAAGACCGATGATCTCGTAAAATCGGGCCACACATTTTTCGGCAATGTCTCGCAGGGCCTCGCTTCGGTCATTGAAGCGGCCGTAAAACGTTGGGGCCAACCCAATGGTTACATCTTGGGTCAGGAAGCCTCGGGTGCCTTTTTCGGTGGCCTCCGTTATGGCGAAGGTACGCTCTACACGAAGAACGCGGGTGATCGTCAAGTCTTCTGGCAAGGCCCAACGGTCGGCTTCGATGTTGGCGGCCAAGGGGCACGCACCATGATGCTCGTTTACAATCTGCCTTCAACGGAAGCGATCTATCGTCGCTTTGGTGGTGTTGACGGTTCGGCCTATTTCATC
>RFZR01000310.1 GCA_009920595.1 Alphaproteobacteria bacterium
CGCGGTGCAGGATTGATGACTATTGCAAACATAAAACCGCTTCGACAATTCATCATGCGGCGCGGAGCAGGATTTTAATCCAGGTTAATGACCGAAGAGATTCAAACGAACCGGCACCATATTCTGACTAATCATATAAAGAAGCGTCGTTACCGTGAAAACGGAAAGCGCTGTGCCGACAAGGATCGCACCAGACGCGCGTTGCACATAGACCTTATATTGATTGGCAATCACAAAGACATTCAATGCTGGAGGTAAAGACGCCATCAGCACAGCGGTTAAAACCCATTCCGGATCAAAATCACCCACAGATGAAACAATCACCCATGCGGCAAATGGGTGCAGAATAAGTTTGATAAAAAGAAGAAACGGCATCTCTTTGGGCACGCCGTCGAAAGGACGCAAAGCCACTGTCACGCCCATGGCAAAAAGCGCGCAAGGGGCAGCCGCATTTTTCAAAAAGGTAAGCATCGTATCGATGACTTGTGGCGGTTCAAAGCCGATGGCTGCGGCAAAAACAGCTGCGGCTGACGCGATGTTGAAAGGATGCGTGACCACGCGCTTGATCACGAAGAGCGCTGTCTCCGTCCATTTCGGCGATTGGCCGGAGCCGAGTGCCATTAACATAGGAACGGCCGAAAAATGCAACGCATTATCGAAGACGAAAATGAGAGCGGTGGGCACCACGGCGTGAGGCCCAAGTGCAGCAATCGTTAAGCCAGGACCCATATAGCCAATATTGGCATAAGCTCCCGCAACGGATTGGACCGCAGAAGCGCGAATATCACCTTTCGTTGAAACCATTCCCACGAGAAATGAGAGCGCGAACATGAGACCCGTCGTCGCCGTGGTCGCGATCACAAAAGGCCAATTAGCAAGTTGCTCAAAAGGTGCGGCTGAAATGAGTTTAAAAAAAAGACCAGGCAAAGCGACATAGACAATGAAAAAATTCATCCATTGCAGACCTGCCTCCGGATAACGAAGTTTTTTGCCGCAGATAAATCCTAAGAGGATCAATCCAAAAAAGGGCAATGCGAGCGAAAGAACCTGAGACAAAAAGCTAGCCTATGAGGGTCGAGGGCAAGACGCGATCGCGACATCTCATAAAGAGATGATCATGGTCAACCGCCACTTTGGCATAGCGAACCTGCCCAAAATGCGAAATTTTGTCCCGATTGACACTTTTGGGTTTGCAGGCTTATCCAATAAGAATGGAAAAGCGTAAGGCTAAATATGCGATTGGCGAAGTGGTTAAGCACCGAATTTACCCCTTTCGCGGGGTAATTTTCGACGTCGATCCGTCCTTTTCGAATACAGAAGAGTGGTACAACTCAATCCCTGAGGATATCCGTCCCTCACGCGATCAACCTTTTTACCACCTCTTCGCCGAAAATGCCGAGACCGAATATATTGCTTATGTGTCAGAGCAAAATCTTCTGCCTGATACTTCGCGCGAGCCGATCCGGCATCCACAAATCCGTGATGTCTTCGATATTGATGATCGCGGCCGTTACAAAGCAAAAGCGCGCAATCTGAATTGATCGCGCGCTTCTGCGTGTTTCCGTAATCTCAAATTTATTGTGCAGGCGCTTGCTGTTGCTGGCCCTGGGCCGGAGCAGCTTGACCTTGAGCCGGGGCTTGGCCCTGTTGACCCATTTTCTTGCGCATCTCTTCGGCTTGACGCTGCATCTCGTCCTGCATTCTTTTCTGCTCAGCAGCCAAGACCGCGGGATCAATTGGCGGGCCGTCGAAAACTTTTCCAAACGTCAAAAGCGGAACTTGGAAGACAACCTCACGACCGAATTGGTTTTGAACGCTGACCATAACCGCCTGCCCTTTTTTGAATGCCGCAATGACGTCATCCTTCACAGGAACTTCAGCAAAACACCCATTCGGAAAGCAGATTGCATATTTACCGGGTTGCGATTGCCCCTGATCGACCTGGAAACGAACGCCCGGAGCGAGCATGAAACCCAGAGGTAAAAGGAAGCGAACGGTCTTTTGAGGCTCGCCTTGTACATCATACACGGCAACAGCGAGCACGGGCTGATTTTGATCAGACACGAAATCACGCGTTGTATAGCAAACCTTTTTCTTTGCCGTTTGGTCCTCACCACAAATCTTAATCCAGTCGGCTTGTGTTGGTTCAGGCTGAACTTG
>RFZR01000032.1 GCA_009920595.1 Alphaproteobacteria bacterium
GCGCGTGCGGATCACGTGACGATTTCAGGTTTTGAAGGCGGCACGGGTGCGTCACCGCTCACCTCCATCAAGCATGCCGGGAGCCCTTGGGAAATCGGTCTTGCTGAAACGCATCAGACGCTTGTGCTCAATAATTTGCGCTCGCGCATTGCGGTACAGGTTGATGGTGGTATTCGCACGGGTCGTGACGTTGTCGTCGGCGCGCTTTTGGGTGCTGATGAATTCGGTTTTGCCACGGCACCTTTGATTGCAGCCGGCTGCATCATGATGCGCAAATGTCATTTGAACACCTGCCCTGTCGGTGTCGCGACGCAGGATCCTGTGCTGCGTAAGCGTTTTGTTGGTCAGCCCGAACATGTGATCAATTTCTTCTTCTTTGTTGCCGAAGAAGTACGCGAGATCATGGCCGCGCTTGGTTATCGCAAATTTGATGAGATGGTGGGCCAGATGCAGATGCTTGATCGCGATCGTGCGATCAATCATTGGAAGGCGAACGGCCTTGATTTCTCGAAACTCTTCTCAAAGCCACGCGCAGCGAAGGCTGAAGATATTCATCATTCGGCAACGCAGGATCATCATCTTGAGGCTGTTCTTGATCGCACATTGATCGAGAAGTCAAAGGATGCGCTTGACTCAAAGAAGAAGGTTTCAATCGAAGCGACGATCAAGAGCCTCAATCGCACAACGGGGGCGATGCTTTCTGGTGAAGTGGCGAAGCGCTATGGCCATAAAGGTCTGCCAGCCGACACGATCCATGTGAAGCTCAATGGCACTGCGGGCCAGAGCTTTGGCGCTTGGGTTGCACAAGGCATTACGCTTGAGCTTGAAGGTGAAGCGAATGACTATGTCGGCAAAGGCCTCTCGGGCGGTCGCTTGATTGTTTATCCGTCTAAGAACGCGAAGAAAATTGTGCCGGAAGAATCAATCATCGTCGGCAACACGGTTCTTTATGGCGCGATCTCCGGTGAGTGTTATTTCCGTGGTGTGGCGGGTGAACGTTTCGCCGTGCGCAATTCCGGCGCGATTGCCGTTGTTGAAGGCACAGGCGATCATGGCTGCGAATATATGACAGGCGGCATTGTTGTTGTGCTCGGTAAGACGGGACGCAATTTTGCAGCCGGCATGTCGGGCGGTGTCGCCTATGTGCTCGATGAAGATGATACATTCAGCAAGCGCTGCAATCTTTCCATGGTTGAACTTGAAACGGTTCAACCAGAAGAGCAAGGTTCAACAGAACCATTCGAACTGATGGCGCATATGACGCGTCAGGATGCAGAACGTTTGAAGCTTCTCATCGAAAATCACGCGCGCTACACGGGTTCCACGCGCGCGCAGATGATCCTTGAGAATTGGGCGAGCTATCGTGGCAAATTCAAAAAGGTGATGCCGATTGAATATCGTCGTGCGCTTCGTGAATTAATGGCCGAAAACGAGAACCGTCCTTTGGCGGTTGCGGGAGAGTAATATGGGCAAGGTCACAGGATTTCTCGAAATCGATCGTCGCGACCGGAAATATGCTCCGGCGGCAGACCGCATTCGCGCATACAAAGAGTTCGTGATTCCGCTTTCAGAAGAAGCGACGCGTGATCAAGCCGCGCGATGCATGAATTGCGGCATCCCCTATTGTCATAATGGTTGTCCGGTAAATAACCAGATTCCGGATTGGAATGACCTTGTCTATCAAGGCGATTGGGAAGAAGCCGCGCGCAATCTTCATTCGACGAATAACTTCCCTGAATTCACGGGTCGTGTGTGCCCCGCGCCCTGCGAAGCGAGCTGCACACTGAATTTGAATGATCAACCTGTGACCATCAAAACCATCGAATGCGCGATTGTTGATCGCGCATTTGCTGAAGGCTGGGTCAATGCCGAACCTGCTCCACGCTTGACCGGTAAGCGTGTCGCGATTGTGGGTTCAGGCCCTGCGGGTCTTGCCGCCGCACAACAACTTGCACGCGCAGGCCATGAAGTTCACGTATTTGAAAAGAATTCGAAGCCCGGCGGCTTGTTGCGCTATGGCATTCCTGATTTCAAAATGGAAAAGCATCTGATTGATCGTCGCGTGAAGCAGATGGAAGCCGAAGGCGTTGTGTTCCATTGCGGCGTACATATTGGCAAAGACAAGGCGATTGCCGATCTGACAGCCGCTTATGATGCTGTTGTTCTTGCAGGGGGCGCAGAAAAGCCGCGGTACGCCAAGGCGCACTCTCGGTAACGCAGATTGAAATCATGACCAAGCCGCCAGAGAAGGAAAACAAACTTCTCACATGGCCGAATTGGCCGATGAAACTCAGAACCTCTTCAAGCCATGAAGAAGGTGCTGAACGTGATTTCGCCGTGAACACAGTTTCATTTGATGGTGAAGATGGCAAAGTCACATCACTCACTTGCGTGCGTGTCGATGAAAAATTCCAACCGATTCCGGGCACGGAATTCAAACTACGCGCCGATCTTGTGTTCTTGGCGATGGGTTTCGTTTCACCCGTGCAAGACGACATGGTGAAAGATTTGGGCGCCAAGCTTGATGCGCGTGGCAATGTTGCGGCGGATACAGTCGCTTACAAAACCAGCGTCGAGAAAGTCTTTGCGTGCGGAGATATGCGTCGCGGTCAATCGCTTGTGGTGTGGGCCATTCGTGAAGGCCGTCAGGCAGCGCATTCAGTTGATAAGCATCTCATGGGCACAACCACGCTTCCGCGTTAACGAAGCAATCGCTCAATTCACTTTGAGCGCTTCGAGCACACGGCGATTGGGATATCCATCAGGTCTCAAGCCTGCGCGCTCTTGAAAATCGCGCAGCGCTTCTCTTGTGCGCGAACCAATACGGCCATCGGCTTTACCGACATCATAGCCAAGACGCGTCAAAGCGCGTTGCAATTCAATCCGTTGCGAAAAAGCTAAAAGCTGATCCTCAGTGGGCCAGGCCGCCTGAATGCGTGATCCGCCCTGCAGAAGATCGCCGAGATTCGCGACGCCGAGTGCATAAGCATCAGACGCGTTGTAGCGTTTGATGACGTTGAAATTCGATGTCACAAGAAAAATCGGACCGTCAGCGCCCGCAGGATAAAACACGCTCGCTTGTCCATCTTGCGGCAAAGCCTGCCCATCGGCACGTGTCACACCGCGTGCGCGCCATTCGGCAAATGATGCATCATGCACACGATAATCAAAGCCTTTTGGCAGCGCGACTTCAAAGCCCCAAGGCTGGCCCGAACGCCAGCCATTTTCTTTCAAATAATTTGCAGTTGAAGCGAGCGCGTCGGGAACGGATTTCCAAATGTCTTTATGTCCGTCACCATCAAAATCTTCTGCAAAGCGCCAGAAAGATGAAGGCATGAATTGCGTTTGACCCATCGCGCCGGCCCAAGAGCCTTTGAAATCCGCGCGCGCAACGTGACGCTCTTCAAGAATGCGCAAAGCATTGATCAACTCATCGCGAAAATATGTGCCGCGATAGCCGATAGAGGCCAAAGTGGCCAGCGAGCGGATGACATCTTTGCCGCCCGTATAACTGCCAAAATTCGTCTCCATCCCCCACACACCGAGGATTACCGAGCGATCAACGCCGTAACGCGCTTCAACAGCGGCCACCGCTTGCTCATAGTCACGCATGACGCGCTGGCCGCGCTCTAGACGGGCGGATGACGTCGCACTCGCGAGATAATCCCAGATGGGCTTTACGAATTCGGATTGTTTCTTGGTAAGAGCGATCACCTCGGCATCGGGTGTCATACCCTTAAACGCCGCATCGAATGTCGCTCGCGACACGCCCCGGGCACGCGCTTGCGGCCATAACCGCTCAATGAACCCTGAAAAGCGGTCATTTTTTTTCGCAGATGATTTTGCCTGAAGCGCCGCCTCGGACTTGGAAGGGCCCGCAAAAACAGCCGGGCTCACCACGGTTAGGGCCACAATTACTGCAAAAAAGAGACAAATCCGCCGCATCACTGTCAGATCCTGATGAGTTTCGCTCCCAATCTCAGGTGATTTGGTTAAATTTTGTTGACCATTTAGCCCTCATTTCTTCGAAACTGGGAACGATTTTGGATTTCGGACCATTTTTGCTAGGAGAAAACCGTGAATAATGTTTGGCGTTGCTCAGCCATAACCGGAACAGATCAGGCATGAAACCGATCCGCAAGGCCGTCTTCCCCGTTGCCGGTCTCGGCACGCGCTTTCTGCCTGCCACGAAAACCATTCCCAAAGAAATGTTGCCGGTCGTCGATAAGCCGGTCATTCAGCACGTCGTGGAAGAGGCGCGCGCGGCGGGTATCGAACATTTCATCTTCGTCACCGGACGCGGCAAAGGTGCGATTGAAGATCATTTCGATCATGTTTTTGAATTGAATGCGACGCTTCATCAACGTGGCCGAGATGAAGATCTCGCGCGGTTGAAAGACAATACACCACTTCCAGGTCGCACAAGTTTTACGCGGCAACAAGAACCTTTGGGTCTTGGTCATGCTGTTTGGTGCGCGCGTGATCTTGTTGGCGATGAACCCTTTGCGGTACTCTTGCCTGATATGTTGCATGAGGGCGTCACACCGTGTCTTGCCGACATGATCAAAGAACGTGCTCAGCATGGTGGTCAAGTGATCGCGGCCTATGAGGTGCCTGAACACGAAACTCATCGTTATGGCATTCTTGATCTTCATGGTGAGACGCAAGGAACACCGCGGATTCATGCGATGATTGAAAAGCCGCAAAAGGGCAAAGCGCCGTCAAATTTCGCAATATCGGGACGCTATATTCTATCGCCTGAGATTTTTGATGTTCTTGAACATCAACAACGCGGTGCCGGTGGTGAGATTCAGCTTACTGATGCGATGGTCACGCTGATGAATACCGTGCCCTATCATGCGCATCTCTTTCGGGGACGTGTTTTTGATACAGGGCATCAACTTGGCTTCTTAACAGCCAATATTGCTTATGCGCTTAAGCGGCCAGATATCGGTGAAGAATTGCGCGCCATAATTAAAGAGTTAATGTAGTTTCATGACGCTTTCCAACTCTGATCATCCCGCACTCGCCTCCGCTCTTCGGACCATCGTCACAGAAGGCGAAGGCTTATCGCACCTCGCTGAAGCTTTGCGTGGTTCACTCGGTGCTGCCTTCACGCAAGCGATTGATAAAATCATCGCCACACAAGGGCGTGTGATTATTTCAGGCATGGGTAAATCGGGCCATGTCGGTCGCAAGATTGCCGCGACACTCGCTTCAACCGGAACGCCTGCGCACTTTGTTCATCCGAGTGAGGCCAGTCATGGTGATCTCGGCATGATTCAGGATGATGATGTCATCATTGCCATGTCGTGGTCTGGCGAATCTGTCGAACTTGCGGATCTCGTTGCTTACGCAAACCGCTTCAACGTCACTTTGATCGCGCTCACATCGAATGCCGAAAGCGCGTTGGGTAAAGGCGCTGATATCTGCCTCACTTTGCCTAAGGCTAAAGAAGCTTGTCCCAATGGTTTAGCACCAACAACATCAACCACAATGCAGCTCGCGATGGGTGATGCCATTGCCATTGCACTGCTTGAAAGTCGCGGCTTCACATCGAATGATTTCCGCCGCTATCATCCGGGTGGAAAATTGGGCGCACAATTGCGTCAAGTACGTGCGGTGATGCATTCAGGCGATCGCCTCCCGCTTGCAAAACCAAAAGACAGCATGGCCGATGCGGTTGTTACCATCAGTTCAAAAGGCTTTGGATGTGTCTTGGTGATTGGCGCTGAAGGTCAACTTGCCGGGCTTGTCACCGATGGTGACTTACGTCGTCATATGTCACCGGATCTTTTGAGCCGTTCGGTTGAATCCGTGATGACACGCAATCCGAAAACAGTGCCCCCTGAAACGCTTGTGGCCGAAGCGCTTGAGATCATGGAAAGCCGGAAGATTAGCGCCTTGGTGGTTGTAGAAAACCAAAAACCCGTCGGGCTTATTCATCTCTTGGATTTGTTGCGGATCGGCGCGGCGTAACGGATCAGATCCAACCTTGCAATTCACGCAAGACGACAGATTGGATGACATCCAATCCTTCTTCTGAATCATTCAAACACGGCACATAGGCAAATTTTTCACCGCCATGATGCATGAAATGCTCGCGGTTTTCGCCTTCGATTTCCTCAAGCGTTTCAAGACAATCAGCCGAGAAGCCTGGCGCGATCACCATGACTTTCTTGATGCCTTTTGCAGGCAACTCACCCATCGTATCGATAAGATAGGGCTTCAACCATTCTTCATTACCGAAGCGTGATTGGAAGCAAACCATAAATTTTTCTTTTGGTAATTGTAACGATTCGCGCAGCAACCGTCCGGTTTTCATACATTGACAATGATAGGGATCACCTTTGAGCAAATAGGATTCCGGTACGCCATGGAAAGACGCGACAATCATATCGGGTTCGAAATCGATTTCAGCTCTTTTCGCTTGAATCGTTTTCGCAAGCGCATCGATATAAACGGGATCATCATGCCAAGGTGGCGCGACACGGATTGCGGGTTGCCACCGCATCTCCATCAAAGATTGAAACGCTTTGTCACACGCGGTCGCGGATGTCGCCGCGCAAGATTGCGGATAAAGCGGCACGAGAAGAATACGATCACATCCTGCAGCTTGCAGCGCTTTCAACCGATCAGGCGTTGAAGGGTTGCCATAGCGCATACCCCAATCAACAATGATGCGGTCATCCATCAGTGATAATTTGCTTGCAAGCTTTTCGGCTTGCGAACGGGTGATGGTTTTAAGCGGGCTTTCATTCAGTTCTTTGTTCCAGATCGAATCATAGTCCTTGCCTTTGCTGCCCGGACGAACTGTTAAAATGATAAGATTCAGAATCGGCCACCACAAAAGGCGCGGCACTTCGATCACGCGACGATCCGACAGAAATTCACATCGCGGTCATCAGCAAGCCTCTTTCAAAGATCCAATGGCAAGATTACGATCCATAAAGCGTCCCGGATTGCGGGAGAAGCCTAATTTAGACCTCAATCCTCCTTTGAGGGGACTAAAATATTGGCGGCGATTAAGAACAAGGATTGCGCGCCGCCCGGCTTCGCGCTAGCCGGAAGAGACAAATCATAGGGATTGGACACCGAGGATCGAAGTCATGGCCAAACGCGGCATCAATTTCAAAAACCTCCTGACGCTGGTGAGCGTCGCCATTCTGGTTGGTGTAGAGTTTTTGGGTGTAGCCGTGGCCGCCGGATGGGCTCTTGCGGGTCTTTTTGGCTTGAGCCAGACGCTTGAGACGGTTCTGATGACCGCTTTCGGGGCTTTAGGCGTCTATGCGCTTTTCGTCTTTATGCGCCGCGCAGTCACGGTCGAGCCGGTTCGTGGCTGATTTGTAATGTTATAACATTACATTTTTCTGGATTGGGGCCTGAGCCGATGCTAGAAGGGCATCGGAAAAAGAGCCCCAAAATGTCCTCCCTTAGCCACCACCATGATCATCATCATGATCATCACCACCATGATGATCACCTCGGTCACCATGATCATGATTCGCAAAAAGGCGTGGCCTTTGGTGTAAGCCTCATGAGCCACTCAGCGCTCACCCGCTGCATCGGCGTGGCCGCTATTCTTGTGCCGCTCTGGATCGCTGTTTTGTGGGTCATCCGCTCATGACGATCGGCGCACCTATTACACTTACCAATCTGACTTTGGGCTATGATCGGCATCCGGCTGTTCATCATATCAGCGGCACATTTGCTTCGGGCAGTCTTACCGCCCTTGTCGGACCGAATGGCGCGGGCAAATCCACATTGATCAAAGCGCTTGCCGGAGTACTCACTCCGATTGATGGGCAATGCATCATCGATCGATCTTTGCGCCGCGCCTATCTGCCTCAACTTGCCGAAATTGATCGATCCTTTCCGATCAGCGTTTATGATTTTGTTGCGATGGGGCTTTGGTCAAAAAGCGGAGCGCTTGACGCGCTGCCGGCTTTCGGCGCGCATCGTATCACTGACGCGCTGACTCTGGTTGGCCTCAAAGGCTTTGATCATCAACTCATCGGTACGCTTTCGGGCGGTCAATTTCAACGCGCACTCTTCGCACGCCTGATGCTGCAAGACGCTTCAATCATTTTGATCGACGAACCTTTCTCGGCTATTGATAGCGCCACTGTGGATGATTTGATGCAGCTTGTCATGCGCTGGCATCATGAAGGCCGCACCATCATCACGGTCTTACACGATCTTGCGCTGGTAAGATCTTATTTCCCAAAAACGCTTCTTTTGGCGCGTGATGTGATTGCTTGGGACGATACGCATTCAGCATTGACACAAGACAATCTCAAAATCGCTCGGCAAAAAATCGAAGCGCCTGATCCACATGCGCCACTTTGTGAGCATGATGCATGATCAATCTATCTCTCCTCTATGACGCGCTGATTGGGCCTTTCATTGAATTCTCATTCATGAGACGCGCTTTGATCGGCGCTTTTGCGCTGTCTCTCGGTGCGGGACCTGTAGGTGTATTCTTGATGCTTCGTCGCATGAGTTTGATCGGTGATGCGATGGCTCATGCGATTTTACCGGGCGCAGCGATCGGTTATCTCATTGCGGGTCTCTCTCTTGGCTTTATGACCGCAGGAGGTTTGGCAGCCGGTATGATCATTGCTCTCGCTGCAGGCCTTGTTACGCGCTTCACCGTGTTAAAAGAAGATGCCGCGCTTGCTTCCTTTTATCTCATTTCTCTCGCTGCGGGCGTTGTTCTTGTGTCACTTAAAGGATCGAATATTGATCTCCTCCATGTTCTCTTTGGATCCATTCTGGCGCTCGATGATGCGACATTGATTTTACTCGCCGCTGCGACAAGCATCAGTCTTCTGGCACTGGCCGTGATCTTCCGAGCCCTCGTTCTTGAAAGCGTTGATCCGACTTTTGCGCGCTTAATGAATGCCGGCGGTGCTTACACAAATATTCTTTTTCTTTCGCTTGTTGTGATCAACCTTGTTGCGGGCTTTCATGCCCTAGGGACATTGCTCTCGGTTGGTTTGATGATGTTGCCCGCTTTCGCCGCTCGATTTTGGACTGAACGACTAGCGGGCCTCATGGGGATTTCAATCGGCTTTGGGTTTCTTTCAAGCGTGATCGGCATCATTACGTCATATCATCTCAACACGCCGACAGGTCCGACCATTATTTTAGTGAGCGGCGCTCTCTATCTTTTCTCGATTCTATTTGGTCAACGCAGTGGCCTTATCATAGCCAAAATTCATCGCCCGCATCTGGCACGGTGAGCGGAGAAAGTGCCCATGCGCATGCTCGTAAAACGTCTGAGCCTCGCCCTCCTTATCGTGATGGGATCATCCCAGACTCATGCAGCTGAAAAATTAAAGATCATCGCGAGTTTTTCTATCCTCGCCGACATCACAAAAGCGATTACTGGTGACGCGGTTAACGTCACGAGTTTGGTTGAACCCGAAGCTGATCTTCATCACTTCGATCCACGGCCCCATGATATCAAACGCCTGTTGGAAGCCGACCTTGTGATCGTGAACGGTTTGGGTTTTGAGCCATGGCTTGATCGTGTGAAACCAAAAGCCAAGAAGACTCCCCTTTGGGCGGTTGCTTCCGATGGTGTATTACCGCTTCCCTTTGACCATCATGATCATTCAGACCATAGTGCAAGCGAGGCCGAAGCGGTTGATCCCCATGCATGGCAGGATGTAAACAATGCTAGGCTTTATGCGAAGAATATTGCTACAGCATTGATCACGCTCGATCCGGATCGCCGCGCGCTCTATCTCGAAAATCTCGCACGCTATGACAATGCGCTTGAAAAACTTGATCGTGAAGTCAAACAGGCGATTGCGGCAATTCCACCGGGAAAACGTAAAATCGTCACGACCCATGACGCGTTCGGCTATTTCGAAACCGCCTATGGGCTAAAAATGATCGCCCCTTTGGGCGTCGGCATCGAGGCGCAACCCTCAGCCAAAGACATTGCCCGGATCATCAGACAAATTCGTGATGAAGCCATTCCCGCAATTTTTCTCGAAACCGCGATTGACCCCCGCTTGGCCGAGCAACTCGCCAGTGAAACGGGGGTGAAAATTGGCGGAACGCTTTATGCGGACACGCTATCCCAAAAAAATGGTCCGGCGGGGACTTACATCACGATGATGGAAACCAATATAAGGACTCTCACAAATGCCCTTGCCCCCTAAGGGCCTTCTTTTTCCGCAGCTGTGGAGCCTGACATGTCCGAGAAAATTCCCGTTACCGTTCTGACCGGCTATCTCGGCGCCGGAAAGACCACTCTACTGAACCGGATTTTGACGGAACCGCATGGCAAAAAATTCGCGGTGATTGTCAATGAATTTGGCGAGATTGGTATCGACAATGATCTCGTGGTCGGCGCTGA
Source organism: Alphaproteobacteria bacterium (assembly GCA_009920595.1). GTDB lineage: Bacteria > Pseudomonadota > Alphaproteobacteria > Rhizobiales > Beijerinckiaceae > CAIUPE01. The sequence goes on from RFZR01000032.1 coordinate 10,373, forward strand.
CGAAGAAGTCTTCGAAATGAATAATGGCTGCATCTGCTGCACGGTGCGCGGGGATCTCATCCGCATCATCGAAGGCTTGATGAAGCGCAAAGGTAAATTCGACGCCATCATTGTCGAAACAACCGGCCTCGCCGATCCGGCACCTGTCGCACAAACCTTCTTTGTTGATGAAGATGTGTCCTCAAAAGCGCGGCTTGACGCTGTCGTGACTGTTGTTGATGCCCGCTGGCTCAAAGAACAATTACATGATGCGCCAGAAGCCAAGAATCAGATCGCCTTTGCGGATGTCATCATCATCAATAAGACCGATCTTGTGACGGCAGAAGAGCTTGCTGACGTCGAACGTCAAGTTCGCTCTGTTAATGCCTATGCATCCATCCACAAAACCACAAAATCCGCTGTGCCTCTTGATGCCGTTCTCGGCAAAAACGCATTTGATCTCGATCGCATTCTTGATATCGCGCCAGAGTTTCTCGAAGACGTTCATGTCCATCATGACACAAACATAAAATCGATCGCGATCAATATTCCTGGCGATATCGATCCTGATAAATTTATGCCTTGGATTTCGGACTTTACGCAAAAAGAAGGGCCAAATATCTTGCGTTGCAAAGGCATTCTGTCTTTCAAAAATGAACCCAAGCGTTTTGTTTTCCAAGGCGTTCACATGATCCTTGACGGGGACTTACAGCGTGAATGGAAGCCGGATGAAACTCGGCAATCGAAAATGGTCTTCATCGGTCACAAGCTTAATCGTGCAACCATCGAACAAGCCGTTGAGGCCTGTCGCGCATGAATGATGCGTCGCAATCTCTCACAACACGCGTCGAACCACTCAAAGCCGATGCGCATATTGTGTTGGCGACATTCTTGAATGATGAACCCACACTCGTTGCAGCTGATGGGCAGATTCTTATTGGTTCTGATCAACTCACACCTCATGGCGAGAATGCCATTCTTGTGGCTGCTTGTGACGGCACTCGGCTGATCACCGGTGGTGACGATGGCAAAATCTTTTTACTGAGTGGCAAAGAGAGCGCGCTCGAGGCAGGAAATGAAAAAGGTCGATGGATTGATGCGTTAGCGCT
>RFZR01000311.1 GCA_009920595.1 Alphaproteobacteria bacterium
AGCCTCTAACTTTGTATTTTTAATGAGGCGTACGTCATGACCACCGGCATTCGCGGCATTGGCATGACAGCGATGGGTGTGAGCAATGATCTGAGCGATCTTGCTTCTCGCCTCGATGAGATCGAAACGACGGGCCTCACCTTCGTAGAATTGCCGCTTTATGATCTTGATTGCGTGATTGCAGGTCGTATTTATCGTACCCAACTTCAAGCGGTAAAAAAGATCACATCATCGCGAAGACTGACCTATACCGCGCATGGTCCACATCCAATCAATTTCTTTGATGATGTTTTTCGCTTGCCTCGGCATTTCGAGGTTTTGAAAGCGTCGATGGAAGCGGCAGCAGAACTTGGCGCCGTTCACTATGTCGTTCATGCCGGGATGATGCCGCTTGTTCAATCTATGGGTCTTGAAGCGGCTTATGAGCGCCAGCGTGAATGGCTCACGCGGGGTGGAGATCTCGCAAAGTCGCTCGGTCAATCATAGCCATGTGTGGGCGACGCTTGATGTTGGTCACGCCTTTATTGAAACTGACTTTCACGGACTTGATCTTGTGAGTGAATGCACGGAACTCGCTCCCTATGCGCTTCATGTTCACATGCATGATAATTTCGGCCGGCAAGATGATATCTCAATGTATACCGAGAGCGAGCGGCTTGCATTCGGCCATGGTGATCTTCATCTGCCTATGGGCATGGGCGGTATTGATTGGGATACACTTTTTGGCACCTGTGTATTTCCTAAAGAAGTCATTTTTAACATCGAACTTGCGCGCCGCTATTGGCATTGGCGACAAGACTGCGTTGATGCGATGAAGGCGCTTCAGCCAAAAATCAAAACGAACGCCGCATAATCACGCGGCTTGGCGGTTTTGAGCACGCCACCATTGAAGCGTTGCCGCTAATCCATCTTCAAGCGCAATCTCGGGGCTCCATCCGAGTGAGCGTATGATTTTTGTATCGGCAAAGAGAATGGGCGGCTCTTGAGGGTTTGCGGGACGTGCGCCAATTTCAAAAAGATCATCACGACCGGAAAGTCGCGCCAAGGTTTCAATGAGTGTTGATTGCCGAACCGGTTGTCCCGACCCAATATTCACAACGCCTTCATGCGATGAGTCTAAAAGTGTTGTGATTGCACGAGCGAGGTCGGCCACGTGTAAATAATCGCGCCAGAGATCAAGCGGACCGAACTGAGCTTTTTTGTTTAATGCAATCGCGTGACAAGCCGATGCTACAAGTTTTGATTGATGTTCGAAAGGACCATAGACATAGAAAATCCGGCCGATGGCGGTCGATAGGCCATTTTCCTTGCTCAGCATCAACAGATGGCGGTGGAAATCAAGTTTGCTTTGACCATAAAGCGTTGAAGGCAATTCAGGCGTTTGATCTTCAATCATACGACCATGCTGCATATCATATTCGGCAACGCTGCCTAACGACAGAAACCGCTTCCCGCCAGAAAGCGCAAAGTGATCAGCGAGATCGACACTCGCTTTCACCCAGCGAAGATTCTCTCCTGATGTCCAGAAATGCGGAGGACGCGCTTCCCATGCCGCGTGAAGGATATGTGTGGGTTTCACTGTATCGAGAATTTTGCGCGCTGCGCCCGTATCAAGTAGATCAAGACTGTGCCACGTCACACCTTGAACAGGGGGCACGAGATCATCATGGCGACGGCGAATTGCGTGAAGCGATGAGCCACCATAGGTTTTGGCAAGCAGAGGCAATAAAGCGCGTCCTATAAATCCGCGCGCGCCTGTGACAAGAATTTTGATCTCGGAGGCATTCATGGGAAAGTGTGCCTTTCCTCATGCCTTATGTCCTTTAGCAGAGGCCATGCTCGATCTCGTTCATTAATGAGATGAGGTACATGAGGCCATTGAATATCCAAGGCCTCATCATCATAGCGGATGCCGAAGGCCGCCTCTGCGCGATAGGGATCAAACAAATGATAGGAGACGACGCTATCGTTCACGAGCGTCAAAAATCCATGGGCGATGCCTTTCGGTAGAAACAGCGCATGATCATCTTCCTCGGATAAAGTGATGTGATAAGCGCGCCCCTCAGTCGGTGATCCGTGCCGAAGATCAACCGCGACGTCAAAAATTTTTCCTTTCACGCAGCGGATCAGTTTCCGCTCCGCATAAGGCGGCTTCTGAAA
>RFZR01000312.1 GCA_009920595.1 Alphaproteobacteria bacterium
TTCTTGACATCGGATTGCTGACCGACCTTGCCTTTGAAGGTCTTGATCTTGCCCATCCGGATCAATGTATTCACGCTCTTCACTTTCACATTGAAGAGCTTCTCAACAGCCGCCTTGATTTGCGGCTTTGTCGCCGTGCGTGCGACCTTGAACACAACCTTGTTCTGCTCGGAAGCAGCGGTTGCCTTTTCAGTGATCACAGGGCTGACGATGACGTCATAATGGCGCGGGTCGATGCTCATTTGAAGCGAGCCTCCAAAGCGTCAACAGCGGCTTTGGTGAGCACCAAAGTTTCACGACGAAGAATGTCGTAAACATTGATGCCTTGAACCGGCAGGACGTCCACATTCGGAATGTTGCGCGCGGCAAGCGCGAAATTCTTTTCGACTTCTGCGCCGTCAATGACGAGCACATTGGCCAAACCGAGTTTGCCGAGACGATCGGTGAGATCCTTCGTCTTCGGTGAAGCAAGTGCCGCTGTGTCGAACACGCGCACAGCGCCGTCCTTCACTTTGGCCGACAATGCATGACGCAACGCAAGCTGACGCACTTTCTTCGGCAATTCATGCGCATGGCTGCGCACGACGGGACCGAAGGCACGACCACCGCCACGGAATTGCGGCACGCGTGCCGAACCGTGACGTGCACCACCGGTGCCCTTCTGCTTGTACATCTTCTTGCCGGTGCGCCAGATTTCAGCGCGACCTTTTGTTTTATGCGTGCCCGCCTGACGCTTGGCGAGCTGCCACAGCACCATGCGTTGAATGAGATCGACGCGCGGCTCCAAACCGAAAATGTCGTCGGAGAGTTCAACCGAACCCGCCTTGCCGCCATCGAGTGTCGTGACATCAAGTTTCATCACGCATTCTCCTGCACTTCAGCGGCCGGTGCTTCAGCCTTAGCGGCGCCATCGCCCTTCAAGCGAAACGCACCTGGCTTCGGCGCATCTTTCGGAAGCGGATGTTTCACCGCATCACGAACATAGATGTAACCGCCCTTCACGCCTGGCACTGCACCCTCAACGAGAATGAGACCGCGATTGAGATCGGTTTGCACAACGCGAAGATTTTGCGTTGTGACGCGCTCGACACCCATATGGCCTGGCATCTTTTTATTCTTGAAAGTCTTGCCCGGATCCTGACGACCACCGGTCGAACCAATCGAACGATGCGAGATCGAAACACCGTGCGTGGCGCGAAGACCGCCGAAATTCCAGCGCTTCATACCACCAGCAAAACCTTTACCCGTTGTCGTGCCCGTAACATCGACGAACTGACCGACAACGAAATGATCAACCGTGATTTCAGCGCCGACCGGAATCAAATCCTGATCATCAACGCGGAATTCAGCGACCTTTTGCTTCGGCTCGACTTTGGCAATCGCGAAATGACCGCGCTCTGCCTTCGCAACATTCTTGACCTTGGCCAAACCAACGCCAACTTGCAGCGCGGTATAACCATTCTTTTCTTTCGTCCGATGGGCGACCACTTCACAGCGATCGACCTTCAGGACTGTCACCGGCACATGAACACCCGCATCAGTGAAGATGCGTGTCATGCCGAGTTTCTGGGCGATAACGCCTGACCTCATAATGGCCCCCGTATCCCGCGCGCCGCTCAAAGCTTGATCTCGACGTCGACACCAGCCGCGAGGTCGAGCTTCATCAAAGCATCAACCGTTTGCGGCGTCGGATCGACAATGTCGAGAACGCGCTTGTGCGTGCGAATTTCAAACTGCTCACGCGACTTCTTGTCGATGTGCGGCGAGCGGTTGACCGTGAAGCGTTCGATATGCGTCGGAAGCGGAATCGGACCGCGAACCTGAGCACCTGTGCGCTTGGCCGTCGAAACGATCTCACGGGTCGACGCATCAAGAATGCGATGGTCGAAGGCCTTGAGCCGAATGCGGATATTTTGACCGTTCATCGAAGAAATCCCCGGGGCATGTTACCCGAAAGAATGGACGCCGTTGCCGGCGCCCATCATGAAGACGTGTAACTTAAGCAATGATCGAAGCGACGACGCCTGCACCAACGGTGCGGCCGCCTTCGCGGATCGCGAAGCGAAGCTTTTCTTCCATCGCGATCGGTGCGATGAGCTCAACTTCCATGGCAATGTTGTCGCCCGGCATCACCATTTCGGTGCCTTCCGGAAG
>RFZR01000313.1 GCA_009920595.1 Alphaproteobacteria bacterium
CTATGACATGGTTCGGCAGATGGAACGTCTCCCTGATGCCAATCCAGATGCGCTTGGCGTTCCCGATGCCATCCTGATGCGGCCAATGATTATGGTGATCTTTGATTCAGTCAAAGATGAAATCACCGTTGTAACACCTGTGCGTCCTAAGGCCGGCGTATCACCACGTGCGGCCTATGAGATGGCGCTTGAACGCATTGACACCGCACATGCCGCATTAGAAGGCCCACTGCCAGCAGGCATACCTTTACCGGCAGGCCTATCAACGCTCGAACACGGTATCTCAAATACAACCGAGCCTGAATTCTTATCGATGGTCGAAAGAGCCAAAGATTATATTCGTGCGGGTGATATTTTTCAGGTCGTGCTCTCACAACGTTTTGATGCGCCTTTCGCGCTTCCCCCTTTCGCGCTTTACCGGGCCCTGCGCCGTGTGAACCCTTCGCCCTATCTGAGCTATTTGGATTTTGACGGGTTTCAGATCGTCTGTTCATCGCCTGAAATTCTCGTGCGGGTTCGAAAAGGCCAAGTGACGATCAGACCGATTGCCGGAACACGCCCACGCGGAAAGACGGAAGCCGAAGATCGCGCTCTCGGTCAGGAATTGCTCGCGGATGAGAAAGAATGTGCCGAACATTTGATGCTCTTGGATCTCGGTCGCAATGATGTGGGTCGTGTGGCAAAGACGGGCACGGTTGAAGTGACAGGCTCATTCTTCCTCGAGCATTACAGCCATGTCATGCATATCGTTTCAAATGTCGAAGGCGTGCTTGACGAGAAATATGACGTCATAGACGCCTTAGCCGCGGGATTCCCTGCAGGCACCGTTTCGGGCGCGCCCAAAATTCGCGCGATGCAAATCATCGACGAATTGGAACGCGAAAAGCGTGGACCCTATGGCGGATGTATCGGTTATTTCGGCGCGAATGGCGAAATGGATACTTGTATTGTTCTTCGTACCGCTATCGTCAAAGACGGCAAGATGCATGTGCAAGCCGGTGCGGGCATTGTCTATGATTCCAACCCGAAATCCGAACAGCAAGAATGTATCGCAAAATCGAAAGCGCTTTTCCGCGCGGCCGATGAAGCGGTGCGTTTTGCTTTCGGCGCGAAACGGGGGCAGTGACGATGACCCGCATCACCCTTGTCGATAATTACGACAGTTTCACCTTCAATCTATTTCATGATCTTGGTCGCCTGGGCGCCGAAGTTACCGTGGTTCGTAATGATGAAACAACGACCGAAGCTTTGATGGACTCTGATCCTGACGCGATTGTTTTATCACCTGGGCCGTGCACACCAAATGAAGCCGGTATCTGTCTTGATGTGCTCAAAAAAGCAGGTCCCAAAATTCCAATCTTTGGCGTTTGTCTCGGCATGCAAGCCATGGGCCAGGCGTTTGGTGGAGATGTCATCCGCGCACCGCTGCCTATGCATGGAAAAATTTCCGAGATCACTCACGAAGGCAAAACAATTTTTCATGGCATCAACCATGCTTTCAAAGCGACGCGCTATCATTCCTTGATCGTTGACCGCAACACCTGCCCAAAAGATCTTGAAATCGTTGCTGAGACCAAAGATGGTTTGATCATGGGTCTTTCCCATAAAAAATTTCCAGTCCATGGCGTACAGTTTCATCCGGAAAGCATCGCCTCAGAATTTGGTCGTGCGATCATGAAAAATTTTCTTGATCTCGCGAAGGCCTGGAATGAGACATCGGGCCGCAAGAGAGTTTGATCATGGATCAGATGAAACCGCTCATCGCTGAGCTTGCAAAAGGTCATCCCCTTTCCCGTGAAGATGCGGAGAAGGCCTTCGATCGAATGTTATCAGGTGAAGCAACGCCCGCGCAGATCGGCGCGTTTCTGATGGCCTTGCGTATTCGTGGCGAGACGGTTGATGAAATTATCGGTGCCGTCAGCGTCATGCGCGCGAAAATGTTGAGAGTGAATGCGCCCGCTAATGCCATTGATATTGTTGGCACGGGTGGCGATAATTCCGGCAGTTATAATGTTTCAACACTTGCCGCCCTGATTGTTGCCAGTTGCGGCTTACCGGTTGCGAAACACGGCAATCGTGCGTTGTCCTCAAAATCCGGCGCTGCAGATATATTGACAGCTCTTGGTGTGAAGGTGGGCCTTGATCCTGAA
>RFZR01000314.1 GCA_009920595.1 Alphaproteobacteria bacterium
GCCGCCCTATCCTTTGAAGACAGATCAATCAAGCGTTGCGCCTGTTGAACAAAGCGCACAGACGGCATTCTCGGATCGAGCCAATTTATCGGTCGATGAAGGTCAACGTGTTGTCGCCAAGGGCCAAGCCTAGGCGCTGCAAATCCAAGCGGCAAAATCAAAGATTGTCGATGGCTCAATGCCACGTCTCGATTTACCCCTTCAGCCTTCTGCGGATGCTGCACTTGCCGACAAGGATAAGCTTCAAATTGATCCGGGCGAGCAGGTTTTTCGGAAAGGTGAGTCGTCTGATCTGAAGCTTGAAGTTGCGAAGTCACCGAAAGATGCGGAGCCACGGCCCTCCGCTCAGATTCCTCTTGATACCGCGCAAGGCGTAGCGATCGCCCAGCAACCGAATTTGTCGGTCGATCAAGGCAATCGTATTTTCAGCAAAGGTGAGTCAGAGTCGGTTCAATATAATCGAACCGCTTCCCCCAATTCCGAACGAAAAGACAATCCGGCCTCTGTTCCCGCCGATCCTGAAGCCAAAGGCTTCGTGGCTGAGCGTCCTAAACTTGGTGTCAATCAAGGTGATAAAACGGTTAGTGAAGGTATGCCTGATCAAGGCGTAAGCAATGGGAAATCGAGTGTGCCTGCTGTTGCAGAGCGTATTGATCCGGCTCCAACACCCGCAACGAACCCACCAAAAAGTTCTCAATTGGCATTGCTTGAACCTCTGTCAGGCTCTGCATCATTTTCAGCAACAAAGCCAAGTCCGGATGAAACACGCATTGTTTCAACGCGCCAAGCTGATCTCGATCCCTTCGGTGGCAGTGTTGACGTTCAAGTCGATAAACCGATGTTGACGATGGTTTATGAACCACGCGCTGTTCGACTTGATGGCGATGCGACGTTGAAGCTTACGGAATTTCTGAACCGGAATAAAAACGATCTTGCCGAACGACGGATCCGTGTGAGGGCTTTGGCCAATGTGCGTGATGGGTCGGTCACAGATGCCCGCCGTTTTGGCTATTATCGTGCCATGGCGATGCGACAATTACTCATCGATCAAGGGTTCCCGGCCAACAAAATTGTCGTCGCAATTGATGACGTCAGCGATTCTGATCGTCACGACATTGTTGAAATTTTTGCCATTCGTAAGGAAGATTGAGGTTAGACAATGAAAGTTAAAAGCAACAACGATTCAAAATCAGCATTGAACTCGATTTGGATCGAGATTTCAAAATCGATTATCGTCGTGTTATTGATCATTGCCTTAGGGACTTGGCAATTTGAGTTTACCTATAAGTCAGTTCTTTCCCATCCACAGTTGAACCTTCTTATCATCTTTACATTTGTTGGTGGGGTGATTGCGGCATTTGTAACAGCTTTTCGTGTTTTTAACGAATATCATGTTTTGCAAGCGATGAAAGAAACGCAGCATGATTTTGCTGAAATGGAAAAGCTTGGTGATGATGGAGGCGTGACGCGTCTTGTCCGTGCGGCAGAGCCGGGTATCATTATCAAATCGCCACGGATTTTTGGTGAAGTTTATCGTCAGATCATGGGTGAGCTTTTAACAACGCGAGGCTTACGCGTTTCTCTCGCTCAGCGGAACGCACTTTTCGAATCGGTAAAAGAGTCAATAGGTCGGGAGCGTTCGCTTTCCAATTATCTTACCGGCACACTCATTCTTATGGGGTTGATCGGGACCTTTATCGGCCTCATGGAAATGGTGGCCTCGGTCGGTGGTATTGTTGGCGGTCTCGCAAAGGCGGGAACCGGTTCAGATGAAGCCATCAAAAGTGTTATTCGTGATCTTGAAGCGCCCCTCGTCGGCATGGCGACAGGCTTCTCGGCCTCTCTCTTTGGACTCTTCGGATCTTTGGCTCTCGGATTGATCGCCCGCTTTATTGATGGCGCTCTTCAGGCTCTGCGTCATGATTTTGAGGGCTGGCTTATTCGTATCGGATCGCTTGAGGGACAAGGAGCATCCTCGGTACCGGGTGTTGCGTCTAATGAGTCAAATGTAATCACTTTGGCAAGCACATTGCTCGGTGCCTTCAGAACGACGCAGGGCTTGATTACACGCAGCGCCGAAGTGATGAAAAAGCTTGGCGATCGACAAGAGACGCAAACAGCAGCCCTCTCT
>RFZR01000315.1 GCA_009920595.1 Alphaproteobacteria bacterium
CTTCTGACCACCTTGAAAGGCTTCACGCATCACAGCGTAAATTTCATCCATCTGCTCATTGGTCATCGCGTAGCATCCGCGAGAGGAGCAGGTACCATGCACCATGATGTCACCACCGGTGCGGCCGAGCGCACGCTCCATCGGATTCGGATAGCCAACATTGAAAGAAAGCCACATCGCCGAGTTCGGATTCATTTGTCCGGGTGTAACCGTATAAAATCCTTCTGGAACTTGGCGATCCCCTTCGCGCGTCTTCGGGCCAAGGCGTCCCGACCACCGACACACGGGATAGGTTTTCATCAACGCGTAAGTGCCCGCGCGCGTGCGTTTCCAAATTTCGATCTCAGATTCTTTTTTGAACGCGCGAATGAGGATGGGTTGATTGCGATCTGTTCCAATTGAGTCCATCGCGGCAAGCGTTTGAGCGGTTATGGCTGATTGGGCCGCGCGCGATGAGCTTTGTTCACGCCGTTCAAGGCTGCACGCGGAAAGAAGAGCGAGCGTTGCGAGGAAGGCGATGCTTTGAGACAAGCGGAAAAACATAAACAAGTTCCGGTCGGCGAATTTCGATTCGCAGAAAACTCTACAGAAAGGCTCTTTATCAGGTCTTAACGGTCTGGCCCAGCCAGGATTGGCGTGGCGGCAATCGGGGTCAGAGTTTGCGGCCGATGCCCAAGAATTTGTCCGCGCGTTTTGAGCGGATCTGTTCGCTCGAAAGCGGCGCAAGAGACTTAAGCGCGGCCTCAACCGATGCGCCGACGGATTTGATCGCCGCATCCGGATCGCGATGCGCGCCGCCCACTGGTTCAGCCACGACGCCGTCAATAATGCCGAATTTCAGCAAATCCTGCGCGGTGATTTTCATATTCGTGGCGGCGTCCTGCGCTTTTGCAGCATCACGCCACAAAATTGAAGCTGAGGCTTCAGGCGAAGCGACCGTGTAGATTGAATGTTCAAGCATCAATACGCTGTTGGCGCTGGCTATCGCCACCGCGCCGCCAGAGCCGCCTTCGCCGATCACAACCGCCACATTGGGTGTGCCCAGCGCAAGGCAAGCTTCAGTTGAACGGGCGATCGCTTCCGCTTGGCCGCGTTCTTCTGCGCCAATGCCCGGATAGGCGCCGGCTGTGTCGACAAAGGAAATCACGGGGAGGCCGAAGCGGTCAGCCAGCTCCATCAGGCGCACGGCTTTGCGATAGCCCTCCGGCATGGCCATGCCGAAATTGTGCCGGATGCGACTTTCCGTATCCCAGCCTTTTTCCTGACCGATGATGCAGACAGATTGGCCCTTGAAGCGTCCAAGCCCGCCGACAATCGCTTCGTCCTCGCCAAAAGCACGGTCGCCCGCAAGCGGGGAGAAGTCTTCGATCAATCCGATGATTTTTTTGAAGTCGGGCGAAAGCGCGTTCCGGCTCGCGAGCAGAGTGAGTTCTCGTCGGTGCATCAAAGGGTGGCCAAACTGGATGTCTGCTGAGGTCACACCGACATAGACGAGGCGTCCCGCGAAACTCAGGTATCGCAGTGCGGCGCTCATGGAATGATTGCTTCCCGTGGCGTCAATCACGACCTGTGGAAGTGTTCCTCCACACAGAGCTTCAAGCGCTTTCACATTACCGTCGATGTCGGTGGATATGAGCGTGTCCGGAACGTTCATTGCGCTGCGGACGAACTCGAGTCTCCGCTCGTTCGTGTCCATCACGACTGTTCGGGCGCCTGAGAGTTTTGCAAACTCGACGACCGAAAGGCCGATTGGGCCTGCGCCGATGACAAGAATGACTTCAGACCTTCTAAGCTTCGCTGGGGAACGCCTCATGAAAACGGAAAAGACGCTCACAAAAACGGCAAACATGATGGTACAAAGAGGGCACAAAAACCCGTCGCGTCGTACGTCAACGGTAAGATCGAACAGGAACACGAGAGCCTTCGTGCAGCTGCTAGATATCTGCAAGAGAATGGATATTCGGATGCAAATGCTAGTTGCGTGAGTTATGCTTCTGAAAATGATATCGTGAAATACGATCGCGTGTGGAAATTTATTGTAAAATAAATATACGTAAAAGAATATGGCAACTGTGAAAACTACGAAGCTTCAAGTGTCAGTTAAGAAAAATACAGACTGGCAGACAGGTT
>RFZR01000316.1 GCA_009920595.1 Alphaproteobacteria bacterium
TGAAGCCTCTCGCGACTGTCTGAACTGTCACTTTACTATGACACAATTAAACGTCAATAGAACATGACATATCTTGCCCACTTAATGTTCAAGCACCATGACAGAGGTGATGAGGGGCATGCGGCTTACCGGCGCCGAGATGCGCTTAAAGCCCGCTTTCCGGCCCAAATGGGCGATTTCTTCAGGATTTCGCGTCTTTCCTTGGCCCATAGCGGCAAAGTAGAGGCCGAAATAGGCATCCGCGATGGGGGCAGTGTCAGGCGCGCCTGACAGGGGTTCGGCCAAAATGAGCCGTCCTTTGGGCGGAAGTGCCTTCCGGATGCCCGTTAGTATAACCAGCGCCGAGTCGTCGTCATGGTCGTGGAGGACGCGGATGAGGGTTGCGACATCCGCGCCTTTCGGCAATGGATCCGTCAGAAATGACCCGGGCGCGATCTGGGTGCGGTCGGAAATCCCCTGTTTTTCAAAGGTTTCACGCCCAATCTCGGTGACAGCGGGTAGATCAAACAGCGTGAAATGAAGATGGGGATAACGCCCGGCCGCCGCTGCGATGAATGTCCCATTGCTCCCGCCAACATCGATCAACTGGCTTGCGTCCGAGAAGTCGTGGAGCGCCAGAATTTCCCGAGCAACGGCTTTTTGGGAGGCGGCCATCAATTCTGTGTAGTCGGCAACGGCGTTGCGGCTGGCAGGGCTATTCTCGCTGGCTCCCGCATAGGCCCAATAGCGGGAAAGGGCCGTTTCCTGCCCGCCTCTGATCAAAGCGACGGGATTCAATAAATCGGCATAAAGCAGAGCGTGATGGCGGATAAATCCGGCGATATAGGGGTTTCCGCGCAAAGCGGCGCCATGAATCCCGAGATCATAGGTGCCCGTACTGGTTTTCTCTAAAAGATCGAGTGAAACGGCAGCTTTCAGCAGTCTTTCGAGGTTTTTGGGTTCAAAACCAAGGTCTTTGGCGAGAGTTTCGAGCGAAGCCGGCTCCATGGCGAGCCGTTCAAAGAGGCCCAATTCAAGACAGGCAGCCAGCGTCTGCGAATAGGTGAAACCGGCAATGAGATCAAAAAGTGCCTTCGAGCGGGCGCGGGCGATGGGGCGTGTCAGCGGAAAATCAGCGGCAAAAGCCTGAAAGCGCGGGCTCGCAATCATGCGATTGCGCCAACGACGCCACTGATCTTGAAAGCCCATGAGGCAAAAGCCCGTTTAGGCCGCAGCCGTACGGGCGGATAATCCCGTCACGAGGCTTTTCGAAACAGCCTCGATCTGATGGGCCAGAGGGACAGCGCCCGGGCAGGGCGGGATCGCGGCGAGGGCCTCAGCCAGAAGGCCCTCGAACCGCTGCATTGCCCCGTCAAAACCAAAAGCTGCCACAGCATTTGGGCGGTGATGGGTCGCGTCTTGCCCCACCGGTTTACCAAGTGCCTGTTCCGATCCGGCGACGTCGCGGAGGTCGTCGGCAACCTGAAACGCCTCACCAATCGCGTAACCAAGCGCGCGCCAAGGCTCTGGCTCGCGGCCAGCGGCGGCGGCTCCCACCATGGTGCAGGCGGCGAAAAGCGCGCCGGTCTTGGCGCGTTGATAGCTCACAAGATCGATTTTTGGCTCACATTCCCAAGCCTGTCCGGCTGCAATTCCATTGGGGCCGCCAACCGCGCTTCCAATGATTCGGACGAGTGGGGCCAAGCGGTCGCCATGTAAAGCAAGCCGAATGGCGAGTTGCTCGAACGCCAAAACAATCAGGGCATCGCCCACCAACACGGCTGTGCGTTCACCATAAGCGGCGTGAACGGAGGGTCGGCGTGAACGGAGGGTTTGCCGCGTCTGAGATCGGCGGCATCGAAACAGGGAAGATCGTCGTGGACGAGCGAGGCGCAATGAAGAAGCTCAATGGCCGCAGCGCCTGAGTCAGCCGCGATTGGCAGTGGGTCGCCGCAGGCCATTGCCACAGCGAGCGTCAAACGGGGCCGAATACGGGCGCCCCCAGGGAAAACCGCATAGCGCATGGCTTCGGCAAGAATGGGTGGGCAATCGGATCCGCCCGCTCGGGAAAGGGCGTGATCAAGTTCGGATTCCAGACGGGTGGCGACATCCATTCCCGC
>RFZR01000317.1 GCA_009920595.1 Alphaproteobacteria bacterium
CCTCCCTCAGACTTTTAAACGCGGCCTTTCGGCCGCGTTTTCTTTTTGCGTGTGTCGCTTCCGCTATTTCAATTCGGGATAGCCTAGTGCTTTCGCTTCTTCTTCAAGAGCGAGGATTTCATCATAGGCTGTGCGGGGCAAGAAGACTGCATCTTTGAGCATCAGCGCCTTAACCGCGTCGAGACGGGGTGTTTTTCTTATGACCGAGAAAAGCACATGGCGAAGGGCTTCAATCATATTCGGTGCGGCGGCTCCGCTTGTGATGAAGGGAAGCCCTGGTGTCTTGGGTGTATAGGCGATGATTCTGATCTTCGATGAAAGTTCAGGATCGAAGCGCTTAAAGTGTGCAAGCGAGACCACATCGATTGAGGCGATATCCGCTTCGCCCATGATCACAGCGTCAACACTTGACCGGTGCGAACCGGTGACAATCACTTTCGAGAAAAAGTTGCCGCGTGCGCCGGCGCGCGCAAGGCTTATGCGAAAGAGATTCATGCCTGTATTGCTGTCATAGCCATTGATCGCCGCGACGTTATTTTTCGCATCAATCAGCGTTTTGATTGAACTTGAATCCGCGACAACGATGGCGCTGCCGTAGCGTGGTCCTTCTGCATGTTCGCTATCATAGCACGGTGTTGCGATAAGCGCGGCCTCTCCGCAGAGATTATGCGTTAGGGGATAGCCGCAAGTTTGCCCAAAGACCAAATGAGTATCGGACCAGAAGGATTGAAGATCAATCGGCGTGGAGAGATCTTCGGGCAAATCCTTTATGCCATTTTCTTGGAGTGATTTCCGGATGGCTTGCCAGAATGATTTATTTGCTTCCCGAAGCTCGGGCGCGTCATACATTGGAAGGCCCACGAGTCCCTTAGCCATGATGTTGCGCGGGAAGCGTTCCATCAGCGCGGGGCGCGCGATTGGTTGGATGTCGCGGTTCGTGATGCGCGGTGAAAAGATAACGCCGGATCACATCGAAATAGCCATTGTAAATATGACCGTGATTTTCAGCGATCAGCCGTTCGCGATTCGCTTTGTACCACGCAGGAATTTCGTACCAAGCCATGGTTGGTTTTTCATGATGAGCTGAGTGAAGATTGTTATAGAGAAAGAGCGGCCCAAAAAATGTAGCGTTCTCAACAATCGCTGTCCGCTCATGAACATTGTCAGCCGCACGGTGTTCGGCAAATGAACGCACAAGCAACAGAGCTGTGCCGGGATAAACCATTCCAAAAATATAAAACCATGCAGACATCTCGCAAATGACCGTTACCCAATACATGACGAGCGCGATGCCGATGATGTGACGAACCCAAAGGCCTAGATTTTTGAAATCGCCTAGCGCGAGATTTTTGATCTCATTGTAGAGAAAGCCGATTATTGCGAGAGCCGGACCAATCAGCATCCGGCCGACAAAGGTATTTTGAAAAGCGAAGAGTAACTTTACCGGCCGAGATAAATCATTCCATTGCTCGGCGGTGAAATACCAAGACTCCGGATCATCAAGAGGATCGGTCAATCTCTCGTCGCGGTGATGGGTGAGATGCGCGCGGCGATAAAGCTCATAAGGGAGCCAGAGGGAGAGCGGTGGAGTTGCCAATGCACGATTGATCACACGTGAAGACGTTGGGTGACCATGAAGAATTTCATGTTGCAGCGATGAATGCCATGCCAGAATGATTGAACCAAAAATTATTGTGAAAAGGGAGGGCAGCGCCGCGCTCCAAAAAGTGACCGCAAGCCACGCAGCATAGATGGCGATGATCAGGCCTAGTGTCGGCCACTCGATCCTCAAACCACTCTGCTGCCGTTCTTCCTTATCGAACGCCATACCCACCCCAGTTACGCTACCCATGTTCCACGGACAATTTTGTTTCGTCTTTCTTAGAGTCTTCGCCCCGTCGGCGTCAAATCCGACATAGGGGGTCGGATTTTGATCGGCCTTTCCCGTCAGCCCATGGGAGTCTTGCCGGGATTGAGGATGACGGGACGGCCGACGCGCTCTAAGGAGTGTGACAAAGCCGATGAGCCTCAGTGAGAAAGCCATGACGACGAAGCATGATCAAAAAACGAAACCCAACATCTTGATCATCATGGTTGAT
>RFZR01000318.1 GCA_009920595.1 Alphaproteobacteria bacterium
CACATCGGCCATTTCGAGCGGCGCTTTCGTATGCGTATTGATGATGCGCAAATCGGGCTTGTCCGAACCATATTTCGCCATCGACGTCGCATAAGGAATGCGCGGCCATGGCGACGGCGTGACATGTTTGCCATTGCCGAATTCGCGGAAGATGCCGCCGATGACAGGTTCGACAGCCGCGAAAATATCTTCCTGCTCGACAAAGCTCATTTCCAGATCGAGCTGATAGAATTCACCTGGCAAACGATCCGCACGCGGATCTTCATCGCGGAAGCATGGCGCGATCTGGAAATAGCGGTCAAAGCCCGCCATCATCAAAAGCTGCTTATATTGCTGCGGCGCTTGTGGCAGCGCGTAGAATTTACCCGGATGAATACGCGACGGCACGAGGAAGTCGCGCGCCCCTTCCGGTGACGACGCGGTCAAAATCGGCGTTGCGAATTCATTGAACCCTTGCGCCTTCATCTTCTGGCGCATCGCGTCGATCACTTTCACGCGCGTCATGATGTTGTTGTGCAGCGTCTCGCGACGCAGATCGAGGAAGCGATAAGTGAGCCGCGTTTCTTCCGGGAAGGGCTGATCGCCGAACACCTGCAGCGGCAATTCTTTTGCCGGACCGAGCACTTCGATCTCGCTCACATAGATTTCGATAAGGCCCGTAGGCAGATCGCGGTTCTCGGTCCCTGCCGGACGCAGACGCGCTTTGCCGTCGATCCGCACGACCCATTCCGAGCGCAGCGTTTCAGCGAGTTTAAAGGCCTTAGAGTCAGGGTCGATCACGCATTGGGTGAGGCCATAATGATCACGCAAATCGATGAACAGCACGCCGCCATGATCGCGGATGCGGTGGCACCAGCCCGACAGACGAACCTCTTGGCCGACTTCGCTCTCACGGAGCGCGCCACATGTGTGCGAACGATAGCGATGCATGAAACCCTCTTTTTTACCGGCGGCGCGGAAATTTGACCCGGAAAACACATGCGCCACCTGCCCTTGTCAAGAGAAAGCGGCTCTGGCAGGGATTTTGCCGGAACTCGTGGTATGACGAGTTCTCATCTTGGCCCATGATTCGTAAATTTTGTTCATTCCCCCATGCCCTTAATCACAACGACCGCGGCGCTCGAAGCGGCCTGCCAAAGACTTGGCGCCCATGATTTTGTGACAATCGACACGGAATTCATGCGGGAAACGACTTTTTTCCCGAAATTGTGCCTCATTCAGATGGCAAGTGAGGCCGAGGATGTGCTCATAGACCCTTTAGCACCCGAGATTGATTTGACGTCCTTCTTTGCCCTGATGCGCAAAGAAAGCGTCGTCAAAGTGTTCCATTCTGGCCGTCAAGACATCGAAATTCTCTGGATCCTCGATCGGTGTATCCCAAAACCCTGTTTCGACACGCAAGTCGCCGCGATGGTCGCGGGCTATGGCGATAGTGTGGGCTATGAACAGCTTGCACATGATCTTGCGAAAGCCAGGATCGATAAATCATCGCGCTACACGGATTGGTCGCAACGGCCCCTCTCCGACGCGCAGTTGAATTACGCCCGCGCGGACGTCACCCATCTCCGCGTGATTTATCGCGCGCTTCTCGAAAAGCTGAGTGCTTCAGGTCGCGAGCCTTGGCTAGCTGACGAAATGCGCATTCTCACTTCGCCCGAAACTTATGATTTGAAGCCTGAAGAGTCATGGCGTCGTTTGAGCGGTCGCATCCGCAAACCGCGCGATCTCGGCATTCTTATGGAAATTGCGGCCTGGCGCGAATTAGAAGCCCGAAATCGCAATGTGCCCCGTTCGCGCGTACTCAAAGATGATGCGATAATTGATATTGCGACCTCCGCGCCGCGTTCTGTTGAAGCGCTTGGAAAATTGCGCTCGATCCCGAACGGTTTTGAACGCTCGCGTACCGGCACTGAAATTCTCTCCTTGATTGAAAAAGGTTTGGCTCGTGATCCTTCTTCGCTTCCCACAATCGAACGCGTCGAACGCAAAGCCTATAATCCTGCCGCTGTTGAATTGCTCAAAGTTCTATTGCGCATGACTTGCGACAAAGAAGGCGTGGCGGCAAAACT
>RFZR01000319.1 GCA_009920595.1 Alphaproteobacteria bacterium
ATTTTCCGCAGAGAAAATCTCGACTTCGCAGAGGCCCTGATAACCCGCATCTTCCACCGCGCGGCGGATCGCTTTGAGATCGGCGACGCCATCCCCCATCATGCCGCGATCAAGCAGCATATGGCTTGTATTCTCAAGCCAATCACACAGATGATAACCGAAGATTTTTCCGCGCGCGGCCGCAAGGCTTTGTGCAAGACGCGTATCCCACCAGACATGATAGACGTCGACCGCTATCCCGACATTCGGCGCGTTGACAGCGTTGCAAATGGCGAGTGCATCTTCAACGGTGAAAAGACAAGTGCGATTGCCGCCAAACATCGGATTGAGCGGTTCAAGCGCTAAGGCGACATTGCGGCTTTGCGCATAAGATGCGAGCGCTGCAACGCGTTCGGTCAATCGTTTATGCGTCTCGCTCAACCCTTTTGTATCGGGATCAGTGCCACCGGTGACAATTGTGAGAACAGGCGCTCCAAGTTCGGCGGCCATATCGACCGATGCGCGCGCTTCATCGTCAAGCTTTTGCGGCACCTCACGCCCGACAAGATAGGGCGTGCGGCAAAGGCCGACGATTTTCATGCCAGACGCGCGGACATGTTCACCAATCGCATGCGCGCGTTTGCCGATTTCACGCCGCCAAAAGACGATACCGCCATAACCGCGCTCTGCACACGCATCGATCACACGCTCCGGCGACCACCCCGCGCCTGCGCCCTCAAGATTATGCCCGAGTGTCGCAGTGTTTAAAGCGAGCGCTGAATGATCGGAAGAAAAATCACGCACATCATGCCCCGTAGATGGCGAGAAGCTTTGTCATACGCTCCACGGCGAGATCGGGCTTACGCAACAATCCTGCTTGATCGGCGAGACGGAACACATCGCAGAAATAAGGCAGAGGCCGCATGGCCTGCGCACCGCCGAGCATGATGAAGTGATCCTGAAATCCATTGAGCCACGCCAAGAAGACGACGCCAGTTTTATAAAACTGTGTGGGCGCGCGGAAGATGAGACGCGACAACGGCACTGTCGGATCAAGCACTGCGCGGAAACCGTCGACATCGCCCTGCCCCAACAAGGTAACAGCGTGGGCTGCGGCCGGCGCGAGCGGATCAAAAATACCGAGCAACGCATGGCTATAGCCTTGCGCATCACCGGCAATTAATTCCGGATAATTGAAATCATCGCCCGTATACATTTTGACGCTCTCGGGCAGACGGCGACGCATGATAATTTCTTTGTCTTTATCAAGCAGGCTGATTTTGATGCCGTCGACTTTTTTGACATTGCGCGCGATTACCTCGAGTGAGGTTTCAAGCGCATCCTCAAATTTATCCGAGCCCCAATAGCCTTTCAATTGCGGATCAAACATATCGCCGAGCCAATGCAAGATCACAGGGTGATCGCACGCAGCAAGCACACGATCATATACGGTGATGTAATCCACGGGCGATTTTGCGACACGCGCGAGCGCGCGGCTCGCCATCAAAATGATGCGGGCATCGAGTTTCTGGATCGCTTCGACCTGTTCGAGATAAGCGCGGATGACATCATCGAGATTGCGCGCATCAGCCGGATTGAGATGATCCGTGCCGCAGCCATTCGCGACGCGCGCATTCGGTAAATCTTCACGCGTGCGCTTGATCAATTCGAGCGCGCCTGCCCAATCAAGACCCATACCGCGTTGCGCCGTATCCATCGCCTCCGCAATGCCGAGACCAAGGCTTGCAAGATAATGGCGGAATTCAAGAGTTTTCTGCCAATCAACACTGGCCCGTCCTGTTGGATCATTTTCTGTAAAGGGATCGGCCACCACATGGGCTGCAGAATAGACAATACGCGCAGGGTTTGTACCAAGTGTTCCGGCTTTGATGGGTGAACCCGTCAACACATAATCGGATTTGCGGCCATGAGAATCGGGCAACGCGAGTTTCATTATCAAACCTTTTTAAAAACGTGACACAAGCATGCCGCCATCAGCAGCAATCGCTTGACCTGTCGTATAGGGTAATTTGCCGGACGCGAGCGTCGCGATGATCTTACC
>RFZR01000320.1 GCA_009920595.1 Alphaproteobacteria bacterium
GCGTTTAAAACCCTGTCAGATATGATCAAAATGACCGCTCGACGCATACAAGCATCGGCATAAAACCTCACGAGGCAGCGCGTTTACGCCGCACCTTTGGTGTTGACATCGCCTTCGATAAATAATGTCGAAAGCCGTGCAGCAACACTTTGCGCGGCCGTCGAACCCAAGGCTTTACTCAAATACACACCGACAACAACATCAGCGAGTTTCGGCAAACCATCGGCCGGACCCAAACGACGCAATTCATGTTGCACAAGACGATCAGCGAGCACCGTCAAACCGAAACCGGTTTTCACCGCAGCAGAGATTCCGGAGATGCTTGGGCTTGAATACACAATTTCAAAACCACGCCCTACATTTTGCAACGCACTTAACATATTGCGACGATAGAGACAGCCTTCCGGATAACAAACAATCCGCAACGGATCTTTGTCAGCAAGCTCAGATGCGGGATCGGGCGAACCAAACCAGCTGATCGGTTCACGCCATGTCATGAAGGCGCCTTCTGCCGGACCATCAGGCGTCATTGCAACAACCACATCAAAGAGATTGGCGCGCAATCCCTTTAACAATTCATGCGATACATCGCAGACAACATCGAAGGTGAAAGACGTGTTGTCGATTTTGAGTTCATTGATGAGGCGGGGCAGAAAATGATCGGCATAATCATTCGGAATCCCGAGCCGAAGCTTGCCGCCTGTGTCACGGCGAGAGAGGCGCAACACAACTTCGTCATTGAGCGCCAGAATACGGCGGGCATAGCCGGCCACTAATTCCCCGGCCTCGGTGGGCTGCGCCCCGCCGCCATCCCGGTCAAAAAGCGCGACGCCGAGTAAATCCTCAAGTCTTTTGATCTGGACGCTGATTGCAGGCTGGGACCGGCCGAGACGCTCACCTGCACGGGTGAATCCCCTTAAATCGATCACGGTCACGAGCGCTCGTAGCAAATCGGTCGGAATATTCCGCATTCGTCCTCCGCTTTAACCCCCGATCGGCGGATCTGCTGATCCGGGGCCAGCCCCTCCAGAAGCATCTCTTATGGAATGATAACATATTTCAATTTCACGGACAGAAAAAAGCCCCCCATGGTCCGAGCCGAACTGACGCAGGCGGGGGAAATCCGCCGCCTTACATTTGGGGAGCCCGTGATGTCCGACCGTCCTAAACTTGTCGATTACCGCAACAATGGCATTAAACCGCAGCCGACCTTTTCCGACGCCGAAATGAAGCGTCGCCAGGACGCGATCCGCAAGCTGATGGCCGAGCATAAAATGGACGCGGCTCTGTTCACATCCTACCACAATATCTGCTACCTCTCGGACTTCCTTTATTGCTATTTCGGCCGTCGTTACGGCCTCGTGATCGATCATCAAAAAGCAACGAGCGTGACAGCCGCCATCGATGGTGGTCAACCAGCGCGCCGCACCTTCGGTGACAATGTCACTTATACCGATTGGGAAAAGACGAACTATCTCCACGCCGTTCAAAATCTCACAAAAGGCGTGAAGCGTCTTGGTATCGAATTCGACCATGTCAATCTTGATTTTCGTCGCGATCTCGAAGCGGCTCTCCCCGGCGTTGAACTCGTTGACATTGCAGCGCCTGCGATGCGTTTGCGTATGATCAAATCGGCCGAAGAAATCGAGCACATCACCAAGATGACGCGCATTGCCGATATCGGCGGCGCGGCGTGCGTTGAAGCGATTGCTGTTGGCGTTCCCGAGCATGAAGTTGCAATCCATTCAACAAGCACAATGATCCGCGAAATCGCGAAAGTATGGCCGCATGCAGAACTCATGGACACATGGACATGGTTCCAATCAGGCTTCAACACCGATGGCGCCCACAACCCCGTAACAAGCCGCAAGATCGAACGTGGCGATATTCTCTCGCTTAACTGCTTCCCGATGGTTGCAGGTTATTATGTGGCGCTTGAGCGCACACTCTTTGCCGAAGAAGCATCGAAAGAACATACGAAGCTTTGGGAAATTAATTGTCTCGTTCATGACGAAGGCAAAAAGCTTCTTGTGCCCGGCAA
>RFZR01000033.1 GCA_009920595.1 Alphaproteobacteria bacterium
TGTCTCATGCACGCGCCCCCTTCTTCATCAATTCACGCGCAATGATCATCCGCTGAATCTGGTTCGTTCCCTCATATATCTGGCAGATTTTCGCGTCGCGATAAAGTCGCTCGACTTCAAAGCCGCGAATATAGCCCGAACCACCAAAAACCTGCACCGCATCCGACGTGCGCTGAACCGCCATATCGCCCGCAAAACATTTTGCCATCGAGCAGGCTTTCGTTGCATCCTCGCCGCGATCAAGCTTCATCGCAGCGGAATAAACGAGAAGCCGCGCGGCTTCGATATCCTTCGCCATATCGGCCAAGAGCCATTGCACGCCTTGGAAATCCGCAATCGGTTTGCCGAATTGCTTGCGTGTTCCCGCATAATCAACTGCCGCCTCAAGCCCCGCCTGTCCGATGCCAACAGCAAGCGCGGCGATGCCGACGCGGCCCTTATCGAGCACGCTCATCATCATATGAAAGCCACGATTTTCCTCGCCGAGCAAAGCAGAAGCTGGCAAGCGCACATCGGCGAAATTCAAAGCGCCGACCTGGCTCGCGCGCTGGCCCATTTTATGTTCCTTCGGCCCGCGCGTAACACCTTCTGCATGTAGATCAACAATAAAGATCGACATGCCGCGATTGCCCGCTTCTTTATCTGTGCGCGCAAGCACAAAACCATAATCAGCGACCGGCGCATTGTGAATCCAGATCTTGCCGCCATTCAAACGCCAACCCGCGCCATCTCGCACAGCGGTTGTGACAATGCCCGACACATCCGTGCCCGCTTCCGGTTCGGTAATGCAATAGGCAACCTTTGATTTCATCGAAAGAAAATCGGGTAGAAGTTTTTGCTGTTCTTCCGTGCCGTGGCGCACAAGCAATGTGGAAATCAATTCAACGAGTCCGCATTGATCCGCAACGCTCGAATAGCCGCGCGCCAGCTCTTCCATCACCACCGCATAAGTGAGCGTATCAAAACCCGGGCCGCCCAGATGTTCCGGCACACCGATGCCGAAGAGACCAAGCTTTGCCATCTCGTCATAGATTTCCGATGGAAAGCGCTCGTCTCGGTCGAGGCTTTCGACCACGGGACGGATCACCTCATCGGCGAAGGACCGCGCCATATCGCGCACTTGTTCTTGCGTGGCGTTGAGAAACATCGGCTCATCTTCCTTTAGTAACCAGACGGTTACATACGACCGGGGACGCGCTCCGGTCAAGAGGATCATGGCACGGATTGCCCTTAAAATCCCACCGCCGGGGATACCCGAAAGGACGCTTGCAGGCTATAACGTCTCATGACTATAATGCACCAAATAGTTACTTAAATCGGGAGGATGCCATGCAGCCATCAACCAAGCGGAAATTCGGTCGTGTTGATCTCGATGTGACAGCCTTCGCCTTCGGCGCGGCCCCTGTCGGCAATTTTCTTCGCGAGATTGATGACGACACCTCGGATGCGATGTTCAAACGCTCCTGGGATGCGGGCGTCCGCTTCTACGATACCGCACCGATGTATGGCCACGGCCTCTCCGAACTCCGCACGGGTCATTCTCTGCGCTGGAAAAAGCGAGATGAATTTGTAATCGCCTCGAAAGTGGGGCGTGTGCTTCATCCTGCGAAACGTGAAACGATCAATTTCGCGCCTTGGGTGAATGCCGCGCCGTTCAGGATTGAGTTTGACTATAGTTATGACGGCACGATGCGGTCCTTCGAAGACAGTTTGCAGCGGCTCGGGCTTGAGCGCATCGATATTCTTTTCATTCACGACATTGATGTTTTTACGCGCGGCGCCGAGCAACCAGAAGTGTTCAAACAGGCGATGGATGGCTGCTACAAAGCGCTTGCGAGCTTACGCGAGCAGAAGCTTGTGAAGGCCATCGGTGTTGGGGTGAATGAGTGGCAAGTGTGTCACGAAGCGTTGAAGCAACGTGATTTTGATTGTTTCTTACTTGCAGGTCGCTACACGCTGCTGGAGCAAGACGCGATTGATGAATTCTTGCCCCTTTGCGAAGAGCGTGGTGCGGCCGTGCTTGTGGGTGGTGGCTTTAATTCCGGCATTCTCGCCACCGGCGCAAAGCCCGGCGCGAAATATAATTATTCACCTGCACCCGCACATATCATGGAAAAGGTCGCGAAGATCGAAGCGGTTTGCTCTGAATTTAACGTGCCGCTTGCGGCTGCGGCGTTGCAATTTGTCGTCGCGCATCCCGCCATCCCGTCTTTCTGCGCGGGCACGCGTACGGTTGAACAATTAAACCAAAATCTCGCCTGGTTCAGCCATAAGATTCCTGCAGAATTTTGGGCGACATTGAAGAAGAAGGCTCTTCTTCGCGAGAACGCACCTGTCCCGCAATGACCGGACGACATCTCTCTGCCGATCATTATGATTATGATGATTTTCAAATCGCAGATTGGTTTGAAACATCCAAGGCAGTGATTTCGGCAGAACTGATTGACCGCTTCGCTGATTTAACAGGTGACCGTTTCGCGATTCACATGGATAATGATGCCGCGCGCGCGTTGGGTTTTGAACGCCGCGTTGCGCATGGACTTTTGATTTTATCGCTCATTGACGGCTTGAAAAATCAGACGGATGTCAAACTGAATGCCGTAGCATCGTTGGGTTGGGAGTGGCGCTTCATGCGCCCAGTACTTCTTGGCGAGATCATTTGCGCTCGTTTTACGGTTGAAGCCAAGCGACTGACCCGTGATCCATCACGCGGAATTGTGACTTTCGCAGCAGAAGTGCGCAATCAGAATAACGAAATCGTTCAACAGGGCACAAACGCTCTGATGATGCTTACGAAAAAATCTTCACCGCAATAGAATTGCGCGAAAATCATTCACATTGGTACCCGTGGGTCCGGGCACAAACAAATCACCAAGTGCTTCGAAGGCAGAATAAGAATCATTCGCCGCAAGCAAACCGCGCGGGTTCTGACCCGATGCGCGAAGCCGCGATGCCGTCTCGCCTGTTGCAAAGGCTCCTGCATTATCTTCCGAACCATCAATGCCGTCTGTATCTGCTGCAAGAGCCGAGAAGTTCATACCGTCTGCGGCAATGGCGAGCGACAAGAGAAACTCACCATTCCGGCCACCGCGCCCTTTTCCTTTGAGCGTCACGGTTGTTTCCCCGCCCGAGAGAATGACAACAGGCTTTGTGAAGGGACGATCCCGCGTAGCGATTTCACGCACAAGTGCTGCATGAACCGCACCGACATCACGTGCTTCGCCTTCAATTGAATCCGAGAGAATAACCGAAGGAATGCCTGCAGCCTCCGCATAGCGCGCCGCCGCTTCAAGCGATTGGCGTGCGGAGGCGATAATCCGCACCTCATGCTTCGCAAAACGCGGATCATCGGGTGATGGCGGAAGATTGGCATTGCTTTTCAAGAATTCTGCGATGCGCGGCGGCAGGTGAATGCGCCACGCTTCAACAAGCGCGCGCGCGTCCTTACGGCTTACAGCACTCGGCACCGTGGGACCTGAAGCAACATCTGCGGCTTCATCGCCCGGAATATCGGAGACAATCAGACTCACAACAGGTGAAGGATGACAGGCGAGCGCCAAGCGTCCGCCTTTGATATTTGAAATCTGTTTGCGGATCGCATTCATCACCGAAATCGGCGCGCCAGATGCCAACAAGGCTTTATTGAGATCCATTTCATCTTGCAGACTCAAACCTTCAGCGGGCATCGGCAACAAGGCAGACCCGCCACCGGAAATGAGGGCGACAACAAGGTCATCTTCGGTCAAATTTTTCACCGCATCAAAAAGCGCGTGACTGGCGCGAAGCCCGGCTTCATCCGGCACGGGATGCGATGCTTCCAACACTTTGATTTTTGTTGTCGGACAACCGAAACCGTAACGCGTAACCACAACGCCTTCGAGCGGTCCTTGCCAGAGCTTTTCAAAAGCAGCAGCGAGTTGCGCTGAACCTTTGCCTGCACCGATCACAATCGTGCGGCCCTTGGGCGGCTTCGGCATATGGGCAGCAAGTGCCAGACGGGGATCAGCGGCATGCACTGCCGCATCAAAGAGTCCAATCAGAAAGCGACGATCTTCGTCTCTCATAATTCAACATCAACAACAAAGATGCCGTCCAATCCGCCTTGAACCGCGGCGACAAGTTTTGCGCCGACCGCTTTATGCGCCGGATGCTCAAGATAGGCATCGCGCACATGCGCATTTTGAAAATCAAACCAGAAGACATCATGAAATCCGCGCACGACAGGCACTTCCGGCGAGACATTGGCAAAGATACGAAAATCGAGAATGCCGTCGATGTGATCAGATAAAGCAGAAAGCTCGCGATAGAGCTCGGCTTTCTTGTCTGATGAAACATCGCTTGAGAATTTCAAAGCCACAATATGCCGGATCATATCTTATTTTTTCTTGTTGAAATTCGGTTTGCGCTTCTCACGAAATGCCGCAACACCTTCTTTAAGATCTTCGGAAGCGGCAGCAAGATTTCCGGCGAAAGCCTCAATCACGCGTTCGCGATCTTCACCTTCGGCTGCATTGATCATCATTTTACCAAGCTCTGTGGCGCGGGGTGATCGGCCCCGTAAACGCTCAACAAGTTCATGCGCAGCGTGAAGACCAGTGCCTTTTTCAACCAGACGATCAACTAGGCCGTGCGCAAGAGCTTCTTCAGCCGTAAACACATCGCCAAAAACTGTCATACGACGCACGAGCTGCGCGCCGAAGCGGCGTACCGCGCGCTGTGTGCCGGACCAGCCCGGAATGATACCAAGCCCTGATTCAGGTTGACCGAGTTTCACATGCGCTTCCGCAATGCGGTAATCGGCGCAGGCTGCAAGCTCCAAGCCGCCGCCGAGACAGTGCCCATTCAACACGGCGATCACCGGTTGCGACAAACGCGCAAGCGCATCAAAGGCAACATGCCCGTCACGCACCCAATGACGGCCAAACTCATCTGCCGACGATGAAGACCACGCGGCGATATCGCCGCCCGCACAAAATGATTTATCGCCCTCGCCTGTCAGGATTACAGCGAAAACATCTGCCCGCTCAATCTTTCGGCAAAGCGGCAAGAGCGCATCAACCATTTCCGCATCGAGCGCGTTGAGCTTGTCAGCCCGCTTGATGGTTAACGTCGCAATACCGTCTTTGATAACAAGATCAAGACGCGGATCACTCATAGACTCAGTCCAATCGGTTCAGGCGCGAAGAGGCGCTGATCCATTTGTTTCACATCTTTGGCGACCTGCAAAGGTGTGGCCGCCTGATCAAGAATGTCCCGCTTCAAATCGAGCCCGGGCGCGATTTCGGTAATCGTCAGGCCGTCGCTTAGCAATTTGATCACACAGCGCTCGGTGACATAAGTGATATCTTGGCCTTGCTCCATGGCGCGTTTGCCAGAGAAACTTACCTGATCGACCTTCGGTACGAATTTAGCGATCTTGCCCTCGCGCTCGATGACAAGCCGACCATTCTCGAGTCGCATTTTTGCGCCCGCATTAAATGTACCACTGAATACAATTTTGCGCGCGCGCGCCGTTATATCAACAAAGCCCCCTGCACCCGCGGTACGATGCGGCGTCGCCGACAAGCGGCTCACATTGACCGAACCATCCGCACCGATTTCAAGGAACGAAAGCAATGAACAATTAAAACCACCGCCTTGAAAATAGATGAACTGGTGCGGCGATGCGACAAAGGCTTCCGCGTTTGATGCACAGCCGAATGCAAAATCAAGGAGCGGAATGCCGCCGACAGCACCTTGTTCAATCACCCATGTCACTTTGCCGTGCTGGCCTTCTTCTAATAAAATGCGCGGCACATTGGCAGAGATACCGAAGCCGATATTGACAGCCCAACCAGCTTTCAATTCTCGTGCGACACGACGCGCGATCACTTTGGCAGGACCATATTCGGCTGTTGCAAAGCTTGAGAGCGGGCGGAACAATTCACCCGAAATCGCAGGATCATAAGGTGTGGCTGTTGTTTGCAATTGATCAGGCGCTTCGACAATCACGTCGACAAGAATGCCCGGCACCTTCACATCATGCGGACGCAACGTACCTTGCGCGGCAATGCGTCGGACTTGTGCGATAACAATCCCGCCACTGTTGCGCGTCGCCAATGCCATTTCCATCGCACCGAGCATCGCACCTTCTTGTTCGAAGGTGAGATTGCCATTCTCATCGGCTGTCGAGCCGCGAATGATCGCCACATCCGGTTTGATCGATGGAAAATGCAACCATGTTTCACCATCAAACTCGACGCGTTTAACAATCGGTATTTTGCGCGCGCTCGCATTCATTGCGCAGCCGTCTTGCAGCGGATCAACAAAAGTCTCCATACCGACTTTGGTGAGCACACCTGGTCGCTTGGCCGCGCCTTCGCGCAACATATCAAACACGATGCCCGACGGAATGTTCCAAGCCGCAAGATCTTCAGCGAGAATCCGTTGCCAAATAAGCGGTGGCTCGGCGTTGGTTGGGCCCGACGGATAAGACCCGCCGATGATCTTTGTGATCATGCCCTTATGCGCAATGTGATCCACGCCCTTTGTGCCGAACATATCACCGGCAGCGATGGGGTGGATCGTTGTGAGATTCTTGGGCGCGCCTTCTGCGAGAAACCGTTCGCCCAGCGCCTTCAACACCGCATCCGGACACAGAAGCCCCGAGGACGAATTGACAGCCACCGTCGCACCATCGGAAATCAGGCGAACCGCCTCGGACGCTGTCTTGATTTTGGACACGATTCTGATCCCCCACGGATTGCAATAAGTAACTAATCAGTTATTAGATTAACGACAGTCAAAGCGTGAAATCAAGGGCCCATCGCATGTCTTCGAAAGGCATTCAAGCCCGAAGGCAAGGAGACCGAAGGAATGAACATCACATTCACGAAAAATTTCCAACGCGCTTTCGGCACGTTTCCGTTAAAGGGCGACACGCTCAGCGCTGCAATCGCGGCCGCCTTAACGGTCGGTTATCGCGCGTTTGACACAGCGCAATGGTATGGCAACGAGGCCGACACAGGCACAGCGCTGAAAGCCAGCGGGATTGCGCGGCGCGATCTCTGCATCACAACAAAAGTGAGCCCGCAAAATCTTGCCGCTGGCACTTTTCTCTCCTCCGTTGAAGCGTCATTGAAAGCCTTGCAGATCGACAAAGTCGATATTCTTCTCATTCACTGGCCCCCGGCCGATGGCGCGATCGACGAGCCACTTCGTCTGCTACAGCAAGCCTATGAGCGCGGCCTTACCGCCCATATCGGTATTTCGAATTTTACAGTGGCGATGATGCGCCGCGCAAAGGAGATTGTGAACGCGCCGATCGTGACCAATCAGGTCGAGTTTCATCCCCTGCTCGATCAATCAAAATTGCTTGCAGCAGCCAGTGAAACCGGAATTCCACTCTCATCTTATTGTTCGGTTGCGCGCGGCGAAGTTTTCAAACACAAGATTTTTGAAGAAATCGGTGCAGGATACGGCAAGTCAGCTGCACAAATTGTGCTGCGCTGGATTTTGCAAAAGGGCGTTACAATCAATACAATGTCGACGAAGCCGGAAAACATCAAAGCCAATTATGACGTGATGGATTTTACGCTCTCCTCAATCGATATGGCGCGCATCGACGCGATGACCAAAACCAATTATCGGATTGTCACCAAAGCCCTCGTGCCCATCGCGCCTGATTTCGATTGATCAGGAATAATCGCGGCACTCTTCATTGATTGCCGCGAATAAGATCCGCCGCCTTCTCGCCGATCATGATCGATGGCGCATTGGTGTTCGAGCCGATGAGCGAGGGCATCACCGAACTGTCGCAAATACGTAATCCATCAACGCCGCGCACGCGCAATTGCGGATCAACCACTGCCATTTCGTCTTTGCCCATTTTGCATGAGCATGTCGGATGATAGGAGGTGCGGCCATATTGGCGCGCATAGGCTTCAAAATCGCTTTGTGTTTTGATGTTGTGATCGGGGAAATGAATCGTCTTGATATATTTCTGCAATGAGGGTTGCAAGAAAATCTCACGACTGATTTTTACGCCTTCGGTTGAAATGCGAAGATCATCGGGTTCGGCCAAGAAATTCGGATCGACAATCGGATTGTCTCGGGGATCCGCCGACCGCAATGTCACCGTGCCGCGCGATTTCGGGCGCAATGTATAGCTGTTTAATGTGATGCCTGAAGATCCTTCCGGCACGCTGGGCACGCCCGCTTCAGCACCCGCACCGGCGAGAAAATGAAATTGCAGATCGGGACAAGGTTTCGAATCCTGACCCTCTGCATACCAGAAGGCCCCGCCTTCAACGACATTCGAAGTCACCGGCCCTGAATTGAAAAGCGCATATTGAATACCGGCCCACAGCGCCATATGCGGCTTTTTATATTTATCGAGACTCTCATGGCCTTTGATTTCGGCAACAATATCAATGCCGAAGTGATCGGTGAGATTTTGTCCGACACCCGGAAGATCAGCGACAACATCAATGCCATGCATACGTAAATGCGCAGCCGGACCGATGCCCGAAAGCATCATCAATTTCGGACTGCCGATCGCGCCCGATGTGATGATCACTTCGCGCGCGGCTTCCGCAACCAGTTTCGTGCCGCCAACACTATATTCAACGCCGATTGCCCGTTGACCTTTAAACACAACGCGCAACACGAGCGCCCCCGTGATCACTTTCAAATTGGCGCGATGAAGCACAGGCCGCAAATAACCAACCGCGACAGAACAGCGGCGATTGTTTCGTGTTGTGGTTTGATAAAGGCCAGCGCCTTCCTGCAGCGGGCCATTGAAATCAGGATTATACGGAATGCCCAATTCCTGACAGCTTTGTACGAAGGCGCGCGAGAGCGGATTGGGAGATGGATTATTCGAGACACCCAACGGGCCATCTGTTCCGTGCCAGTTGCCAGAGAGAATCGTATTGCCTTCAGAGCGCAGAAAATATTTCTGAATGTCTTTGAAGGCCCAACCTTCAGCACCTTCCTCATGCGCCCAGCGATCATAATCGGACGGGTGCCCGCGTGTGAAAATCTCGGCATTGATTGACGAACCGCCGCCAAGCACGCGCGCTTGTGCATAGGGAATCTCGCGGTTGTTCGCATGTTTCTGCGGCGCGGTCACAAGCCCCCAAGTGAAAGGGCCCGCCGTCATTTTGGAAAAGCCAACCGGCATATGAATGAGCGGATGATTATCCCGCCCACCGGCTTCGATCAGGCAAACACGCGCATCAGGATTTTCAGACAGGCGCGCGGCGAGCACGCATCCCGAAGATCCCCCACCGACAATCACATAATCAAACCCATTTGCCATCATCGTCTTCCGAAACTTCAAGATATACGCCGCAACCAAACCCGATCATTTGACCCCGAAATCCTCCACAAAGCAAATCATGGATTGATCAAAATTTGCGTTTTCAGATCGCTGCTGCGTGTGGCAAAACTGTCAAATGCCTTCTGAATGTCTTCGATCGGAAATGTCGCGCGCGTGAAGGCCCCGGTTTTGAAGCGTCCATGCGCGAGCATGGTCAAAGCGTCATGCATATCCTCGCCCATTCCGGCGACAGAGCCTTTGAGACTGTCCTCGCGTAAAATCGTTTGCACAATATCAACGGGAACCGTTTCATTCGGACCAGTAATACCGAAAAACGAGACATGCCCGCCTTTGCGAATGAGACCGAACGCCTCCTTATAGAGCGATGCTGCACCGACACTCTCAATGACAAAATCCGCACCGCGCCCGTTTGTCATGTTAAAAACAAGGTCACGCAATTTGATTGCATCATGCGTCACGGCATCAGCACCCACATCCTTCGCCATCTGACAACGCTCAGGTGAGAGATCGAAAGCAATAATCGGCGCAACGCCCAAAAGACGCATGAGTTGAACATGCAAATTGCCGATGGGTCCCGCACCCAGAATGACAACAGAATTCGCCAAGCCCATTTTCGCTTTACGCGCCGCGCGCACGACGCAAGCGACAGGCTCTGTCAGAGCCGCAAGCCCAGCATCCATCTGATCAGGAACGGGAATGATTAATCGCTCGAGTACTGCGAGATAGTCGCAAAATGCACCATCGCGCGAAATGCCGATTTGCTGCACCGCTTCGCAAGACAAGATCTCGTTACGGCGGCACCAATAGCAATGGCCACAGCCGACATTGATATCGACAACGACGCGTTGACCTATTTTGAACCGCTTTGCGCCTGCGCCGTTGTGATGAATACGGCCGACAAATTCGTGCCCCGGAATAAGCGGCAATTTGTCGGCGGCGTAATGCCCGTGAAAGATGTGCATATCGGTGCCGCAAATTCCAACGCGCTCAATTTTGACAAGCACCTCATCGGGCTTCGGCACAGGAACGGGCCGCATTTGAATCTCGAACCGCTTCGGCGCAACAAGAACGGCAGCGCGCATTTCCGTCATGCTCGTCACTTCACAATGCGAAGCTTGGCGCGATCAATCGTAAACGCAATCGCGGCAATGAGGATGAGACCAAAGAACATTTGTTGCTGCGTCGCTTCGATCTCGAGATAGAGCATCGAAGCGCGAATAACGGCCACGATCAGCGCGCCGATCATTGTATTGATCACACCGCCGACACCGCCCGTCAAAGGCGTGCCACCAACGAGCACCGCGACAATTGCTGGAAGCAAAAATCCGTTTGCAACATTCGGTGCGCCGCCTGACAATTTCACGGCGAAAAGCAAGCCTGCCAAAGCGGCGAGGCCACCAGACAGAGCAAAGGCTGCGATCTTGTAGCGCGCAACCGGAATGCCCGAGGCAACAGCCGCAAGCTCGCCCGCGCCGATGGCTTTGAGGTTGCGCCCGAGTAACGTACGACGCTCAATGAACCAGCAGATCAACAACAGTCCTGCAGCGATCAAAAGCTCATTCGGAATGGTATAAGTCGTGCTGATCATCCATCCAAATAATTCGTCGCGCTGTGCCGCATCCATCGAAACCGAGCGTTGGCCAGACAACCAACGCGCGACCGAATAAGCGACGCCACCAACCGCAAGGGTTGAAATGAAAGACGGCACCATGAACAAGGTTGTTACAAAGCCTGCAAAGGCGCCAAGCAACGCGCCCGCAAGAACGCAAAGAGCCGCCACCCACGCGCCCATCGAGGCGAGAAAAACGGTTGCGACAACGGTCACCATATTCGCCATGGATTGCGCCGAGAGATCAATGCCGCCGATATAGATCGCGAAGGTGATCCCAAGCGCCATGATGAAGAGCGGCACGATATCGGCCGCAAGACTCATCATACTTTGCGGGTTCAAGAAATTCGGATCAATCACGCTGACAATGATGACCAGC
>RFZR01000321.1 GCA_009920595.1 Alphaproteobacteria bacterium
AACGAGAATAATTTGCGCATTCGAGTCTATGGCACAAAAGGCGGCATCGCCTGGAGTCAAGAAAATCCGAATTATCTCCATGTCTCACCGATTGGAAAACCCACTTACACGATCACGCGTTCGGGTGCGGGATCAGGCCCGGAAGCCGGTCGCGTTTCGCGCATTCCGCCTGGTCATCCAGAAGGCTATCTCGAAGGCTTTGCCAATATCTACACCGAAGTGGCGCATGCGATTCATGCCGCACGCAAAGGCAAGAAAGCGGATAAGGCCGTGACCTTCCCCACCGTTGATGATGGCGTGAAAGGTTTGGCCTTCATCGAAGCCGCAGTGTCTTCATCACAGAAAAACGGAAAATGGACAAAAGTGAAACCGTGAAATCAAAAGAATAAAATCAATTCAAAAACGAAAATGATTCAGAGAGGATATACGAAGATGACAAATAATTTTCCGAAACTTCATAACGCGATGTGGCCAGGCCTTGTCGGTAAAGGTGGCGATTCTGAGCCACCGATTGATCTCGACACGATGCTCGACATGACGGCGAAGGCGGAAGTGAATGGCGTAAAATTTGACGGCGTTGATCTCTTCTTGGCTGATCCACATACAAGCATTGATTCTTCAGCCGATGACATCAAACGCCTAGCCGATAAAATTGCCGGAAAAGGTTTGGCGGTTGGCTCACTCGTGGCGCCGGTTTGGCCGCCTGTGGGTGGTGGCTCTGCTATGGGCTCTGCCTCAGATCGCAAGCAATTTGTCGAGATGATCCGCAAATCCTGCGCGATTGGTCAACAACTCAAGAAACATGGCGTTCGTAAATATGGTCTCGTGCGCATCGACTCCGCAACCGGCGTCGAAGACTGGGCGAAAGATCCTGTTGGCAACACAAAACTCATCGCGCAGACTTTCCGTGAAGCGGCTGATGTCGCTGAATCTTATGGCGAGCGCCTCGCCGCAGAAGGTGAAATTTGCTGGGGCGGCATGCATAGCTGGAAAGCGATGATCAATACGCTTGAAGAAACCAACCGTCCAAAGACGGTAGGCTTTCAGGCGGATATGGCACATACACTTCTTTATACAATGGGTTACAACGCGCCTGAAGCGCGTATCCTGCCTGAAAATTATGATTGGAAAGACAAGAGCCAGCTCGATGCGGCGTTGAAGAAATTGACCGCGGCACTTCGTCCATGGACCTTTGATTTTCACGTCGCGCAGAATGATGGTTCGGTTTTCGGATCAGGTTCACATGATAAAACCGGACGTCATTGTCAGGTTGGTGATCCGAACGGCAAATTGGATGTCACGCATCATGCGGGCTTCTGGTTACGCGATGAACATGGCGCATTGACCAAAGCATTTAATCATATCTGCTGGGATGGATGCATGTTCCCGAATGCGGTGATGATGAAACAGCAGACATGGAATGACATTCTCGGTGCCATGATCAAAGTGCGCGATGCGCATGGTTGGCAAGCTTAATTTGGAAAGAGTAGAAAATGAGCAAAAAACCTCTCAATGTGGCTGTCGTTGGCTATGGATTTATGGGCCGCACCCATTCCAATGCCTTCAAGCAAGTGAGCCAATTCTTCAATCTCGAACACAAACCCGTTTTGAAAGCGGTGTGTGGTCGCAATGAAGCGAACGCGAAATCATTCGCTGATCAATGGGGATACGAATCTTACGAGACCGATTGGCGTAAATTGATTGAACGCAAAGACATCGATCTCATCGATATCGCCACGCCAAACGACACCCATGCTGAAATCGCCATTGCTGCGGCAAAGGCGGGCAAAATGGTGATGTGCGAAAAGCCGCTCGGTCGTAATCCAGCTGAAGCCGAGGCAATGGTGGCGGCGGTAGAATCCGCGAAAGTCGCCAATATGGTGTGGTATAATTATCGTCGCGTTCCGGCGGTGACACTCGCCAAGCAATTGATTGACGAAGGCAAGCTCGGCAAGATTTTCCATTACCGCGCGAAGTTTTTGCAAGATTGGACGATCTCGAAAGATCTTCCGCAAGGCGGTGCAGGCTTGTGGCGTCTT
>RFZR01000322.1 GCA_009920595.1 Alphaproteobacteria bacterium
TTCTTTCAGTACCGCTGATTTTGTGGATCCGCTCAATGCTGCATAGATCCCCACCAAATTGTCAGCTTCGGGGCGCGGCTTCAAACCCTCTTCTTCGGAAGATAAGGGTTCGGGATCTGTTTTCGCTTTACGCACTTTTTGTGCAATCGCATCGGCATCATCGGTCAAATTGATCCGCGAATAATCGGAAGGATCCGATTTCGACATTTTCTTCGTGCCATCGCGCAAACTCATGACGCGTGTGGCCGGACCTTGAATCAAGGGTTCGGGTAAAGGAAAAAACGCATCACCAAACCCGGTGCGCGCAATCGACTCCGAGAAATCATTGTTGAACTTCTGGGCAATATCGCGCGAAAGCTCCAGATGCTGCTTTTGATCTTCACCAACCGGCACATGGGTCGCGCGATAGACGAGAATGTCGGCAGCCATCAAAGCCGGATAGGCATAAAGGCCAACGGAAGCATTCTCGCGATCTTTACCCGCCTTTTCTTTGAACTGCGTCATGCGATTGAGCCAACCCAACCGCGCAACACAATTAAATACCCACGCCAATTCGGCATGTTCAGGAACTTGGCTCTGGTTGAAAATGATATGCGCTTTCGGATCGATACCGCAGGCGATAAAGGCCGCCGTCACTTCACGAATGCTTGATGTGAGTTGCTGCGGATCTTGCGGCACGGTGATGGCGTGCAAATCCACCACGCAATAGATGCATTCATGGCTCTTTTGCAGCTCGACAAATTTGACAATCGCACCGAGATAATTCCCGAGGTGAAGATTGCCTGTCGGCTGAACGCCGGAAAAGACCAATTGTTTGAAGTCGGCCATGACTTTGAACACCCTGCCAATCAAGAGCCTCGCTTATGGCAACCGCTAACCCGAAGTGCAAGAGGCGGCTTGCCCCAAGATTCAGCGAAAATGCCGCCATAATCCGAAAAAATAGATCATAAAAGCATAGAGACCGAACCCGCTCGCGCAGAATATGCCTAAACCTACCCATCGGGTAAAAGCGACCTGTTCGATAATCAAATTTGATCCGAAATTTTTATTCGCAACGAATAGAGCCAAGGCCATTAATCCTGACGCCAAAATCACTTTAAAGAATTTTGCCCAAAATGCTCGGTTAGCACTCCATCCGCTAAGCGATTGCAACCCAATCTGTTGGGCTGCGCATAGAAACATTTGTCCCAGTGAAAAACTTAAAGCAAGGCCCAATGTATTTTGAGAAAACAAAGGCAGCTGAACGAGACTCAAGATCAAGAGTGTAGAAAGCGCCACCGCGAGCAAGGGCACACGAACGCGCTCATGTGCGAAATAGAGCTGCGTTTGAACCCGAGCAATGGCGGCAAAGGGAAGGCCGACAGCAAAACCTACCAAAGCCATCGCCGTTCCGATTCGATCCGCTTCACCAAAAGCACCGCGTTCAAACAGAACCGAGACAATCGGTTCGGCCAAAATAATTAAAGCCAAAGAAGCTGGTATTACCAAAGCGATTGCTAGAAAGAAAATTCGGTCAATGGATTGATGGAGCGATTGGCGATCCTTGTTGAGAAGAAGCGACGCAAATTCTGGCAACGCGACAGTCGATAGACCTGTCGCAATAAATCCGTAAGGTAATTGCGCTAATCTTTCGGCATAAGTGAGATGAGAAATGGCTGATGGAAAATTTGATCCAAAATTTAAGAGAATGAGAATCCCAAATTGACCGCCGAATTGAATGATAAAATTTGGCAAAGCCATACGGATCATAGACCAAAGATCAGCGCTTTTTCCACTCTTTAGCATCTTCCCATTTTCGAATTGAAATGGAAGTGGTAAAGCAAGAATCATAACCTGAATAAAAGTGGCGATACTTGCGGCCCATGCCAAAATCAGACCCATCTTTGAATGTTCAAGAGAGTCGAATTGATTGAAATAAATCAATAGTGAAACCAATGCCGCGTTCACGATCACGGGTACCACCGCTTGAAGCATAAATTTCTTTTGAGAAATCAAAATTGCAGAGAGAAGG
>RFZR01000323.1 GCA_009920595.1 Alphaproteobacteria bacterium
TCATGATCACGCGCATCATCATGCTCATGGCCCCGGGTGTGGATGTGGACATGATCATTCTCATGATCACGCTCATCATGATCACAATCATGCGCATTCTCATGATCATCACGGTCATGGTCACACGCATGATCATGGTCACAAACACAAATAGATCATGGCCAAGGGATCATCGCTTCCGCTTCTTGTCTGGTTGAGCCCCGCTTTTCCGGTGGGGTCTTTTGCCTATTCGCATGGGCTCGAATGGGCGCATGAAGCGGGTGATGTCTTTGATTTCGAAACCTGCCGCGATTGGATCGGTGATCTCGTATCATCCGGCTCGGGGCGCAATGATGCGATTCTTCTCGCGGCAGCCTGGCGCGCGGTCGGGGATGATGATTGGCACGCGTTAAGTTCGGTTGTTGATTTATCGCTCGCGCTGCAACCCTCATCCGAGCGTTATCTGGAATCAACCACGCAAGGCAAAGCGTTTCTTGCGACCGCGCGTGCGGCATGGTCGATTGATCGATTAGAAAAGATTGTTGCGCTTCATAGAGGCGATCTCACCTATCCGGTGGCGGTCGGTATTGTCTCTTCGAGTTATTCCATGCCGCTATCATATGTTCTTGAAGCCTTTCTCGCTGCCTTTGTTTCCAATCTCGTTTCAGCCTCTGTGCGTTTGGGTGCGATCGGGCAAACGGATGGTCAACGCGTGATCGCTTCGCTTTTGCCTCTCGTTAAAGAGACGGCTGAGAGGGCAAGCCGTTCCTCGCTCGATGATCTTGGTGCTTCGGTATTCCGGTCGGATCTCGCCTCTCTTCATCATGAAACTCAATATACAAGGTTGTTCCGCTCATGAGTTCTTCGTCACATGGACCTTTGCGTGTCGGGATTGGTGGGCCGGTCGGTTCTGGAAAGACTGCGCTCACTGAAATGCTCTGCAAATATTTTCGTGACACTTACGATCTCTGCGCGATCACCAATGATATCTATACAAAAGAAGATGCGCGGCTTTTGACGGTTGCGGGCGCGCTTCCGGAAGAGCGAATCATGGGTGTTGAAACGGGCGGCTGTCCGCATACCGCTATTCGCGAAGATTGTTCGCTCAATCTCGCTGCGGTTGATACGATGCGCGAGAAATTTCCCAATCTCGATTTGATCCTGATTGAATCAGGCGGTGACAATCTCGCAGCCACTTTTTCGCCTGAACTCGCCGATCTCACCATTCATGTGATTGATGTGGCGGGCGGTGAAAAAATTCCGCGCAAAGGCGGCCCGGGCATCACGCGCTCCGATCTTCTGGTCATCAATAAAATTGATTTGGCGCCCCATGTGGGCGCGAGTCTTCAGGTGATGGAAGAAGACACCAAGCGCATGCGCAAAGAGCGTCCTTATGTCTTCACCAATATGCGCGATGGGACAGGGCTTCAAACGGTCGCGGCCTTTATCGAAAAAGCGGGCGGACTCAAACTTTAAAAATTTTGTTTCGACGCATTTTGTTCCGATGAACCGGTATCCACTTCATCGCAAAATGCTTTAGTGAAAATCTCTCGACTTTGGCAAAATCCGCGCTTGGCGCGGATGACGCGCACGGCCTTCCGGCACAGGACGTTTGACTTCATCGGCATGGGCGAGCGCGAGCGGAATCGACTCTTGCGACAAGAGTAAAAGATCGGCGGAACGATCTTCAATCTCTTCGACAACGAGATGCACAAGACCTTCTTCGCTCCTTTGCGCGCGCGCTTCAACGCTCACAAGCCGCGCGCCCATGACAATTTTACGAAAACGCTCCAGCAAAGAGGGCCAGATGACAAGATTGGCGATGCCTGTTTCATCTTCAATCGTCATGAACACAACGCCTTTCGCGCTACCGGGCTTTTGCCGGATGAGCACAACACCCGCCGCGCGCACGCGCCGCCCATCTGCAAGATCACGAATCGTAGAGCAGGGTAAAATGCCTTCGCTTTCATAAAGCCCGCGTAAAAACATCATCGGATGACCTTTGAGAGACAAACGCAGCGTTTGATAAT
>RFZR01000324.1 GCA_009920595.1 Alphaproteobacteria bacterium
GACTTTGGGCATTTGCCTGCGGCAGCGTCGAAGCCAGCGCCCATGCAGTGACAGCTGAGGCGAGAACGGCTTTTTGGAATAACGTCATAGGTCGATTTCCGCACAAAAGAGATTAGTTGCGCCCGTGGATGGGCCGCGACTCACATCAGTAGGCCAATATACGGCCTGCTCATACTCGGAACATCGCGACCATGCCACGTAAAAATGGCAAGTTTCGGCTATACTGGTTCGAATCGACGCATTTTGCGAAATAAAGGCTCATTCAGTTTTTGGTCCGATCGGTTTTTCAAATGCGTTTACCCGTTCTGTTTGGATTTCTGGGACTTGTCGTCGGTCTTACGCCCGTATGGGCAACCCCGCAGCATGGAATTTCCATGCATGGGCAACCGAGCTTGCCGGCCGCTTTCGACCATCTCCCTTATGCTAATCCCGATGCACCGAAGGGAGGCCGCATCACCTATGGCGTTCTTGGCACTTTTGACACGCTGAACCCGTATGCTGTGCGTGGGGTGGCCGCACAAGGGTTAACGCCCCCGCTAGGCCTTGTCGTTCAGAGCCTGATGATGCGTTCAGCGGATGAGCCCTTCACACTCTATGGTTCAATCGCTGAAAGCATTGACGTACCCGATGATCGCTCTTCGGTCACGTTCCGCATCAACGCGAAAGCTAAATTTTCTGATGGTAAACCGATCACATCAGACGACATCGCCTTCACTTGGAATTTGCTCAAAGAAAAGGGCAAACCCAATATGCGTGCGTCATATGGAAAAGTGCAAAAAGTTGAAACACCTGATCCGTCAACCATTCGCTTTGATTTGACGGGTGTTGGTGATCGCGAATTGCCCTTGATCTTAGGGTTGATGCCCGTACTTGCAAAGCACGCAACCGATGTTGAAAAATTTGAGGAAACCAGTCTCATACCGCTTCTTGGTTCAGGACCCTATCTTGTTTCCGA
This sequence comes from Alphaproteobacteria bacterium, assembly GCA_009920595.1. Lineage (GTDB taxonomy): Bacteria > Pseudomonadota > Alphaproteobacteria > Rhizobiales > Beijerinckiaceae > CAIUPE01. The sequence continues at coordinate 956 of RFZR01000324.1, forward strand.
AGTTAAACCGGGTGAGAGCATAACCTATAAACGCAATCCTGATTTCTGGGGCAAGGATCTACCGATCAATCGCGGCCTCTATAATGTCGATGAATATAAGTTCGATTATTATCGCGATGCGAATACGCTCTTTGAAGCGTTCAAAGGTGGGCTCTACGATATCCGTTCGGAAGACAATCCAACCCGCTGGGTAACGGGTTATGATTTCCCTCGCATGACTGAACAAAAGGCCGTCAAAGATGCGATCGCGGTGCGTACGCCAAAAGGTATGACGGCTCTTGCGATGAATACGCGAAAGCCCGTTTTTGCGGATATCAGAACACGCGAGGCGCTTTCTTATCTCTTTGATTTTGAATGGGTAAACAAATCGCTTTTTGAAGGCGTTTACAAACGCACGTCAAGTTTCTTCGAAGGTTCTGATCTTGCATCAACGGGCATCCCCGCCTCGGAAAAAGAAAAAGCCCTTCTCGCAACCTATCCTGGTGCGGTTCGCGCAGATATTCTTGCAGGCACATGGCGACCGCCTGTTTCTGATGGCACAGGACGCGATCGAAACAATGCCAAAAAAGCCTTTGAACTTTTAAAAGCCGCGGGGTGGAACCTCGATAAAGGAATTCTCAAAAATCAGAATGGTGAAGCCTTCATTTTTGAAGCCCTTGTTGTGACGCGCGTTCAAGAAAGACTAGCGCTGAACTTTTCTGAATCACTGCAAAAGCTCGGCATTCAAATGAATGTCCGCTATGTTGATGATGTTCAATATTGGCGTCGCGTTGCAACATTTGACTTTGATATGATCCAGTTCACATGGGGGTCTTCACCGTCGCCGGGCAATGAACAACAAAACCGCTGGGGATCGAAATCGAAAATTCGCGAAGGATCTCTCAACTATCCGGGCGTTGAGTCCCCTGCAGTCGATGCGGCGATTGAAGCGCTCCTTGCGGCGCGTGAACGAACTGATTTTGTTGATGCCGTTCGCGCTTTAGATCGTGTTTTGCTCTCTGGTTTTTATGTCGTTCCGCTCTTCA
>RFZR01000325.1 GCA_009920595.1 Alphaproteobacteria bacterium
CGCTTATGCTGCGCGTTATCTTGCGAAGAATGTCGTGGCATCAGGCGTAGCCGAACGTTGCACGATTCAATTGTCATATGCGATCGGTGTTGCGCGTCCGCTTTCGATCTATGCCGATTTCCATGGCACGGGTCAGGTTGATGAATCAAAGATCGAAAAGATTTTTGAATCAGGTGAGGTGATGGATTTGACGCCGCGCGGCATTCGCAAACATCTTGATCTCAACAAGCCGATTTATGCACGCACTTCATCTTACGGACATTTCGGACGTAAACCTGAAGCGGATGGCGGCTTCTCATGGGAAAAGACTGATATTGCTGACGCGATCAAGAAGCGCCTTTGAGTCCGCTTTTGCGGGTGCCACTTTCGAATAATTTGAATCCAAAAGATTTGTTTTCGGTGCCGGTAACATCACTTGCACTTGAGATCGGCTTCGGCGGCGGCGAACATTTGCTTCATCAGGCGCGGTTAAATCCACAAACGGGATTTATTGGCTGCGAACCTTTCGTCAATGGCATGGCCAAAATGCTTGCTGCTATTGAAAAAGAGAATATCAAAAATATTCGTGTGTTTGATGGTGATGCGGTTGAGTTGTTAAAAGTTCTACCCCCCGCAGCGCTTGATCGAATTTTTATTCTCTATCCCGATCCCTGGCCCAAGCGTCGCCAAAATAAACGCCGCTTCATTTCGGATTTCACAGTCACTTTGCTGGCAAAAGTTTTAAAACCCGCGGGTGAATTACGTTTCGCCACTGATATTGATCATTATGCAGGATGGGCGCTAGCGCATCTATTTAAGTCGCGTGATTTTATTTGGACTGCAGACGGTCCTGACGAGTGGCGTAAGCCTTGGACGAATTGGATCGAGACCCGTTATGAGGCGAAGGCGCGCCGCGAGGGCCGTCATTCCTCTTATCTCACATTTACGCGCGTTTAAGCAGCAGTTCTCGCTGAGATAAAACGCATCACGCGTCGCGCGGTTGAGAGCGACAAAGCGTGAAAGCTCGAAAACGCGCTGTCATGAAGCGCTTGAGAAAGCGAACCACCATTTTTTGCTTTGAGCAGTGAAAGGAAACTCGACCACTGAAAGTCGATCGCGCGCATGATGAAAAGTATTGGATCGAAATGTGGCGAACCGAATGCGTGTTTGACCGTCTCGCGCGGTAATCCTGCCAGATGGGCGATCGCTGCAAGCGCCTCATTGATCCGCCCATGATTGATGAGCGCGACCACCTCAGCTTCCCGAGGTGCGCGGGAAAAGTGGAAGGCCTCGTCGGCACTTTCCGGCTTCACATAATCCGCCATTTCCAAAATTGCCGGATTGATCATGACCGCCGCCGCGCCGACATCGATAGCGTGATCAATGAGCTCGATCTGGTCAGTGAGGTCTCGGATTTCGCTGCGGGCCTTTTGTTTGGCCGCTTCCAGAATAGCCCCGATATGGCGCAAAGCGAGATCAGGTCGGCTCTTGAGGGCCCTGTAGAGCTTCGTGTCCGTCGTGGCGCGATCTGCGAGCGCTCGTAAGCCCAATTCCGAGAGTTCTAGGCTCGAATTCCTCAAGATCCGGTCGATTACGGCGTCTCCGCCGCGCTGAGCAAGAATATCCGTGACCTGGCTTGGCAGGCGCTTCCGGCGGGAAACCGCCTCGAGAAATGCCTCGGGACGCTTCTGGGCAATGACCACCAGATTGGAGGAATCAACACAGGGGCTTCGCTCCAAAACGGGCTTTGCGACACGAATTTCCTCGTCCAGCGCCAGATTTTGGACGGTTTGGCGTGGTCCCCGTGTCAAATCAGCGAGTTTTTCCGATAATTCGATGCGTGCGGCCAACTCGATCTCTGCAGCCAGACACAGGATCACCTCATCGAAAACCGAGACATGGTCGTCATTCAAGTCGGGCAATTGTTCGATAAAAAGATTGGTGATCCGGTGCAGCAAAATGGTGCGCCGTTCGCCATCCGC
>RFZR01000326.1 GCA_009920595.1 Alphaproteobacteria bacterium
AGCGGCGCTTTTACGCGTCTTCGCTGTCGGGACGTTCCATCCAACGGATGAGCGGCATCAGCGGCAGGATCCATCCCATACCGGCCACAAGATAATAAATCCCTTGCCATAATTTACCCGCATCTTGCAGGCGTCCTTGGGCAATCGACATCGCCGCGAGGCTATAGACGATGACGAAAATGAGCATCGCGATTGTGCCGATAAGTTTTCTGGTCCTGCGACGCATGGTGTAGCCCTTGGATGTGTCAATCTGCCGGAGTTGCTCCGGAAATGTGGCGCGACTATGAGAGGCATAAGCGCCTTGTTCAAGTGGTTTACACTTGTTGCCTGATCAAGTTGAGGAAAAATTGATGACCGCCGCCTTCGCCCTAAACGCCAATGAAGAGACACGCGACGGGGGAATTCACTTCGTCCGCCTGTGGTTGTGGGTTCTGGTTGCTTTGGTGTTCATGATGGTGGTGGTTGGCGGTGCGACGCGGCTTACAGGATCGGGGCTTTCGATTACCGAATGGAGCCCGATCATGGGCGCGATCCCGCCTATGAGCGATGGAGCTTGGCTTGAGGCTTTCGAAAAATACAAAGCCATACCGCAATATCGTCTCGTCAATGAAGGCATGACGCTTGACGAATTCAAATTCATTTTCTGGTGGGAATGGTCGCATCGGCAATTAGGCCGAGCGATCGGTGTCGTCTTCGGGATTGGATTTTTGTGGGGTGTTTATACGGGCGGGTTGCGGGGAGCGTTGGCTCTGCGTGTCTTGGGTATTGGCGCGCTTGGTGGTGTTCAAGCGGCGATTGGGTGGATCATGGTCGCCTCAGGTCTCAAAGGCGATATGACGGCGGTCGCACCGGTTAAGTTGATGTTGCATCTGACAACCGCGTCCGTGATCTACACACTGCTGGTGATGCAAGCAACGAGTCTCGGAACCTCTCATGGTGAGAAAGCGCCTCTTTCAATCAAAAGATTTGCGACGGTGGTTTTGTTTGTGACCTTGTTGCAAATTGCGCTTGGCGCCTTGGTTGCGGGATCAAAAGCGGGTCTTACGTGGAACACATGGCCTTTGATTGATGGTCATTTTGTCCCGCCGAAAGAGTTGTTATTTTCGGTAACTCCATTGATTGAAAACTTTGTCGATAATACCGCGCTTGTTCAATTCAATCACCGCATGAGCGCTTATCTTTTACTGGCGGTGGCTTTGTATCATGGCTGGCAAACCGCACGCCTGATGCCGCAAACGCGTGCGCGTCGTCGTGCCGTATCAATTGTCTGGTTGGTGACACTTCAGGCGGTGATTGGCATCGCGACGCTTCTTTATGCTGTACCGCTTTGGCTTGGCCTTCTTCACCAAGCTTTTGCCTTTGTCGTGCTTGGCATGGTTGCAACTCATCGCGCGGCATTATCGCGCGGGTGAGGGTGATCTATTAGCGATAGACAAGAACCGGAATCGTTGAATGCGCTAAGACTTTTTGGGTTTCAGAACCGAGGATCATGGCTTTTACGCCACCATGGCCGTGAGACGCCATCGCGATCAAATCGCATTTTTTCTTTTTTGCTGTGCTGATGATCGCCTCATAAGGATAATCCGATTCAAGATCGAGTAATTCGCATTTGATGTTACGGGCCTCAGCGAGCGCCTGAACTTTTTCGAGAACGGATTTAGCATGTCTTTTCGCATGCTCTTTGTAAGCGCTAAAAGTATCGGTGACCATTTCAGTTTCGAGCGTGAAAATATGAAAAGGCTCGTGAACCGTTAAGATTGTGACTTCCGCACCAACGGCTTTTGCGAAGTCGAGCCCCTGTTTGACAGCGGTTGTCGCAAGGGCCGAGCCATCGGTTGGAATAAGAATGTGCTTATACATGACGCGTCTCCACTCAAAATAGACTGGAGACTTATGACAGGTGAAATGACGTTATGAATTGAGATGGGTCAAGAGCGAGAAGGGTTTAGG
>RFZR01000327.1 GCA_009920595.1 Alphaproteobacteria bacterium
GTGATGCTGAATGTTGCGGAGGAGATCCTTGCCGAGCTTCGGGACTGTCCACCGGCAAAAGGTGTGACGCGAGTCGAAGTGCCAGGCGAGCGCGAGAGACGGCATCGTGATGAAAATCGAGAGCGGATCATCGCGCTTCCAGAAGCGACCTGGAACGCCCTGCAGCAAAGAGCCGCGCGCGTATCCTCTTAATTTAAGGGGGATAGGGTTTACCTTCTGGTCGATTGGTCAGTCGTTTCGCTGTCATAATTCAATTATGACACTTTTTTTACTTGCGCCCGTTCAAAGCCTCCCGCACTTTGTGCGGGTTATGAGCCTTTAAGACATCGGATAAATGTCGGCCTTAACATTGTGAGCATGAGTTAATGGACGGGAGGCATTATGCATACGGTTATTCGGACCTATTCGGGCAAAGGCGCGGTCGAAACGATCGATCTCATCATCGCGAGCAAAAAAGATATCAAAAAAATTATGCGAGGGGTGAAGGGCTTTATCAGCTATTCTGTTATCAAGACTGAAACGGGTGGCTTTTCCATTACGGTTTCAAAGAATGAAAAAGCCTCCGAGGCGATTACTCTCGCCGCACGCGAATGGGTTTTGGCCCATGCGGCCCATTTGAAAGCCAAGGCGCCGAAGATTACCGGGGGAACGGTGTCGATGCATTTCGACGCGTGAGCGCCAAGTTCGATTTTTTCAAATCAATGTGGGCCATGACTGAGAATTTAGGCCACCGCGGTCATGAAAAGAGGTTTTGCGGGGTGGGATTGTTCTGATTGATCCTGCCCCGTTTTACTGCGCCTTAACAGGTAAGGCGCATTCATCGCATCAAGCAGTCGTTTTGCGGACTCTTGATCCATTTGTTCGAGCAGATCGACCGCGCCACCTGGCCGTAATTTCATGACCGGATCGACCCCGATGAGATCGAGAAGGTGATGAATGTCTCTCTTATCCATCCCCAATGAAAGACTGGCCAACGCGGCGATTGCTCCATCGGGATGATCAAGGCGCGGGCGGAAAGCCGACATTGCTGTGCTCATGCCGCAGCTTGCGGCTAACGCAGAAAGAACGTCATCCCGATCACCGCGATCCATCGCGTTGGTAAGCGAGATGGGAAGAGGGCTACGAGGCTTATCTTGCAGTTGTGATGTGCCAGCTTCTTCTACCGCATCTCTAATCAACAGCGTTCTTTGTGTCGCTGAGGCCTTTTCGAAAAGTCTGGCACGCTGATGAAAAGAAAGATCATCGCGCTCAAGCAATTGGGTTGCGAGTTTTTGATCTTTTTTTGCGCGCAGAAGCAACTGATCGACCACGCGATGGGCATCTGTCAGTGTCGGGCATTCCGCGATCAGATAATCAAGAACCGGGTCGTTCCGATCACAGAGTGCCGCAAGTATCAAAGGATCAAGATGAGCGCGACTAGCAACCGCGCGGGCTTCTTCGGTCGTTCCTGATGATGCGCGATGAAGAAGAAGCGTTGTCGGTAGAGTTTGGGCACCCGCAAGCGCCGTTAAACTCGAGCGATCGCTACGCGCAAGAAAAGCAAAAGCAAGTGATTGTGTCATGTGACCCGAAGAGGTCAGCATCTCGGCGCAAATGCGGGCGATCTTTTCGGATGCGCGCGGAAGCAGCGCATAAACCTCATTCGCAAGCGGGGATACGGACTTTAACGGAACGAGTTCAGCCGAGTCCGAGTGCTTAATCGCTTGATCTTCTTGAGATCCTGAATGCCAAGGTGACATGTTAAATTCGCGATGCGGTTCAACGGGGGCTCGTTCAAATGCCAAGCTCATGTTTTTTACCGCGCCTCCCCAGTCGGGCTCCCCAATTCGGTCTAAGCCGAATCCCTAATCGACTTTGTCACCCTAGAGCGCCAATCGTTAGCGAAGCGTTAACCATATCGGGTTGATAGTCGTGATGGTTCTAACCTCGTGATCCGAGAGGAGAGTTCCG
>RFZR01000328.1 GCA_009920595.1 Alphaproteobacteria bacterium
ACGCATCCATCGCACCATCGGCTTTACCCGCACCAACGAGCGTATGCATTTCGTCAATAAAGAGAATCACACCCCCTTCAGCAGCGGTGACTTCAGAGAGAACAGATTTCAAACGCTCTTCAAATTCACCACGATATTTCGCGCCAGCAATCAAAGCACCCATATCGAGCGAAAGAAGTCTTTTATCCGTAAGACTCTCGGGTACATCGCCATTGATAATGCGCAATGCCAAGCCTTCGGCAATCGCCGTTTTACCGACGCCTGGTTCACCAATGAGAACGGGATTGTTTTTCGTGCGGCGTGAGAGCACTTGGATCGCGCGGCGAATTTCTTCATCGCGCCCAATAACAGGATCGAGTTTTCCGGTACGTGCGGCTTCGGTCAAATCACGGGTATATTTTTTGAGCGCTTCATAAGCGTTTTCAGCCGTCGCATTGTCAGCTGTGCGGCCCTTGCGCAAATCATTGATCGCATTGTTGAGCGCTTGGGGCGTGACACCCGCTTTCGCAAGGAGTTTCCCAGCGTCCATATCTTTTTCAGTCGCAATCGCGAGCAAAAGCCTTTCAACGGTCACATAAGAATCGCCAGCCTTTGATGCAATTTTTTGTACCGTATCAAAAAGCCGCACGAGATCACGACTGGCACCGGGTTGCGAGGCAGCACCTGACACTTTTGCCTGACGCGCGAGCGCGTCCCCAACCAAGGCCAAAGCCTGTTTCGCATTACCGCCCGCACGTTGAATAAGACCAGCGGCCAAGCCTTCCGAATCGTCAAGCAGTACTTTCAAGAGATGTTCAGGCAGAAATTGCGGGTGGCCCTCGCGCATCGCGAGCATTTGCGCGGATTGGATAAAGCCCTTCGCGCGGTCCGTATATTTTTCGAAATCCATCAGTCACTCCTTTGGCCGCCGATCCGCCACCTCTTTCTAGAGCGCGGTGAATGGCTCCTTTCAAACGCGGGACCCCTCGGGGGCGATCCCTTTCACCCCAAGAGATAGGAAGGCTTAAGCGTGGACAAAAGAGGGGGCATGAATTTCGCCAAACAAAAAAGGGAGGCCGAAAAGCCTCCCTGAATTGATGGTGGTCAGCGAGCGGTCGCCTATTCGCCCTGAACACCTTCTTCATCCGATCTCGCCCGAGGTGGGCGACCGCGACGGCGGATGCCAATCGGCGCTCCGAAATCGCCAGCCTCGTTGGCTGGTGTCGATTCGGAAGTGCTCGGTGCATGATCAGCTTCGATCGGCGTGGTCCGAACGGGAGCGGTGATGAAAGACGGCAATCCCGGTTGGTCGGTTTCAAGCGGCATCGGCGAAGGCTGGCGTTGAAACCGCTCTTCGCGCGGTTGGAAATTACGGTTCTCTCGCGGCTCACGATGTTCACGTGGCTCACGATTGTCTCGTTGTTCGCGCGGCTGAAATCCGCGTTGCTGATCACGGTCGCGGAAGGGCGGACGGGGTCCACGCCCCTCGCGAGGCACAAACTCACGCGGCTGCTCATCACCACGTGTTTCCTCATCACCGGTATTCGGCTGCGAAGCAAAGCCCCGGGGCTCGACTTGCGGACCGGATGACGACGGCTGTTCATCATCCCCCTCATCGCCTTCGCCTTCCGTCTGATCAAAACCGCGATAACCTGGATTTTGCAGGCGGAACTGCTCTTGGGCGGCAGCAATCAGCCGGAAATAATGTTCGGCGTGTTGGAAATAGCTCTCGGCCTGCACGTGATCGCCGGTTGCCTGCGCATCGCGGCCAAGCTGGAGATATTTCTCCGCAATATTCTGGGCTGTGCCGCGAACTTTGACGTCTGGACCATTCGACTCGTAGGATCTCGTAAGCGGATTTGGTCCTTTACCACCGCCTCCACCCCCCCGGTTTCGGCCCCGCATGCGATTTTTCTGATGGTTCGGTCTCATCGAGAGTCCC
>RFZR01000329.1 GCA_009920595.1 Alphaproteobacteria bacterium
TTGACGAGGCTGAAAATCGCTTGCATGCACAAAAATCTGTTCTCGCTTGGTGTCTCGGGGCCTGATTATGGCGGATGATCTTGTCCTGCCATTCGCAGTCGAAACGCTCGATCTGCGTGGCCGGGTCGTACGCCTTGGATCATCGATTGATTCCATTTTGACGGGTCATGATTATCCTGTCGTCGTCTCTGATCTTTTGGGTCAGGCGGTTGCGCTTGCCGCTCTGCTCGGCAGTGCGTTGAAATTCGAAGGACGGTTTCAGGTTCAATCGCGCACGGATGGCGCGGTGTCGATGCTTGTTGTCGATTATGAAGCCCCTGATCGTGTGCGCGGTTACGCGCATTTTGATCGCGCATTATTGACCGATGGCATGACTCCGGCAGAGGCTCTGGGTCGCGGCCAATTGGGTCTTACGATTGATCAAGGCTCCAATCTCTCGCGCTATCAAGGCATTGTCGCGCTTGAAGGCCAGGGTCTTGAAGAAGCCGCGCAACAATATTTTCGCCAGTCCGAACAAATTCCAACGCGTGTGCGTTTGGCAACGGGCCGTGTGTCACTCGTTGCCTCATCGTCGGGTGCGGATGTGATGTGGCGCGCGGGTGGATTGCTTGCGCAATTCATGCCGACGTCACCTGAGCGCCAACGTCGCATTGATCTTCACCCCGGTGACGCGCCTGAAGGCGTGTCAATTTTTGATCAGACCGATGATGAATCATGGATTGAAACACGCGCGCTTGTTGAGACAATTGAAGATCATGAATTGATTGATCCAACGCTTTCAAGTGAAGCGCTGCTTTATCGCTTGTTTCATGAAAATGGTGTGCGCGTATTTGATGCCGAACCTGTTCATGCGCAATGCCGTTGCTCGCGTGATCGTATTCTTTCGATGCTCAAAAGCTTCTCGCCAAAAGATCGCGCCGAGATGATCGCCGATGACGGTATGATCGGCGTTACCTGCGATTTTTGCTCGAAACGTTATATTGTCGCGCCGGATGAAGTCGAAACAATCGCTGTTGCCGAAGATGAGTTGAGCGCATGACGTCTTTTGATCGGCGCATCACAGCGGCAAGACCAGATCGAGCGGCGCTCTCGCTCAAAGGGCAGATCGAAGCGCCGCTTTATGTCGAAGGCGTCAGAAAAATTGTTTTTGATGGTTCCGCGGATATGCGCCGCGAACCCTATCCCGACGCGCTGCTTGATACAGAAGCGCTGCACGGTGAAATTTTCATCGAATATGAATGCGATGATGAAGGGTGGAGCTGGGGACAACTCGAACGCGATTCCTATGTAGGCTTTGTGCCTTCAAAAGCTTTGACGCGGGATGAGGCACCGCCAACGCATCGGATTTCGGTGTTACGCAGTTTTCTTTATGGTGGCCCGAGCATCAAATTGCCGCCAATGGCCGCACTTTCGCTCGGTAGTCGCGTTTCGATTGTTGATTACAAAGATCAATTTGCAATCACCCATCGTGGGCATTGCTTGTTTGCCGATCATCTTAAGCCGATTGAACATCTGGAAAAAGATTTCGTAAGTGTCGCTGAGCGTTTTTTGGGTATTCATCTGCCATTTCAACCATAATATATTTTGATATTAATTGGAATTCTCCATCAGAAGAACCAATTTTTTTGGCGATAAAATTATTTGAATTAATATCCAAATTACAATTTGTGAATTTTTCAATAACAACTGGACTTGTATCAGTATCATAAAAATCTCTAACTAAAACGTCAAAATTTTGGTTATTAAATGATATTCCCGCAATTGAAACTTTAATTTGTGTATTTGCCGCGGTACCATCTGAAATTGATATAAATCTAAACAAATTAAAAACTTCACTACCTCTTAATTCGGAAACAAAAAATGGTGTTGACGGACTAGTGTATTTTTCTAAATTCCATGCGATAGATGTGTTTGATAAAC
>RFZR01000330.1 GCA_009920595.1 Alphaproteobacteria bacterium
ACTAACAATCGCTGAAGAGAGTGACGATGAACGGGCCTTTTTCGTCATTGATGACGTTTCCGCCCACGCGTCATTCGGCTTTGGAGCGTCTGGCTCAGTTTGTTCCTCATGCGGGTGCCGACTATGCCGCCCATCGCAACAGCGATTTCGGGCCGGATCGGCCTTCTTCCGTCTCACGTCTTTCACCTTATCTCCGCTACCGCCTGATCACCGAAATGGAAGTGGTGAACGCGGTCCGTGATCAACATTCCTTTAATGACGCCGAAAAGTTCATCCAGGAAGTCTTGTGGCGCACCTATTGGAAAGGCTGGCTTGAATTGCGGCCCGAGATCTGGCGTCGCTATGAAAAGGAAGTTGAACGCCTCACACCTCTCTATGCCAATGACAAAATGCTCGCAGCCGCTCTTTCGGGGCGCACTGGCATTGATGGATTTGATGACTGGGTCCATGAGCTTTTAGGAACGGGATATCTCCATAATCACGCGCGGATGTGGTTTGCGTCGATTTGGATTTTCACGTTGAAGTTACCATGGGCGTTAGGCGCTGATTTTTTTCTACGTCATCTTCTTGATGCGGATCCTGCAAGTAACACGCTGTCATGGCGTTGGGTGGGCGGCTTGCAAACGCAAGGAAAGACTTACCTCGCAACGAAAGAGAACATTGCTCGCTTCACTGGCGGGCGTTTTGCTCCCGAAGGGCTTGCCGCATTTGCCGAGCCGCTTGTCGATTTGCCTTTTCCCGAACCCGCGACATTGGTTTCGCTCAAGCCACATGATCCAACATCAGGATCCGTTCTTCTGCTTCATCCGGAAGATCTTCATCCTGAATCACTCTTTGATCACTCCTTCCGCTTTGAGACACTTTATGTCGTCAATGATCCTTCATTCTTTTGGGGCCAGCGTGCCTTTGATTTTGTCTCGTCAGCCATCGATGATCTTATTCCTTACTCAGAGGAGAGGTTTCAAGCACCCGTGAAATTGATTAATGCGCCAGACATTGGTCAAATCATCAATGAAGCCAACGCCAAGACAATAAAACAAATCATCACGCCCTATGCGCCTCAGGGTCTTGTTGCCTCATGGATTCAGGCGCAGAGGCATAAAATTGAAAATGCTGGTCTTTCGCTTGTGATCAAAAGAAGAGACTGGGATGGTGCCTTTTGGCCTCATGCAACAAAAGGTTTTTTTCCCTTCAAAGAAAAGATCCCGAAACTTCTCAATCGGTTTCGTGCGCCATGAAGAAGCCTCTGTCGATTGTCTGGTTCAAAAAGGATCTGCGTATTCACGATCATCGCCCTTTGGCGCGTGCGGCGGCTCAAGGGCCATGTTTGCCTCTCTATATTGTTGAGCCTGAATTATGGTCGCAGCCGGATCAGTCGCCACGCCAATGGCTTTTTGCGCAAGAGTGTTTGACCTCGTTAAACATAGACCTTTCGCAACTTGGCCAGCCGCTCTGTGTTTTCACCGGTGATGCGCTCTCCATTTTTCAATCGCTTCATCAGCGCCATGGCATCGCATCCCTGTGGAGCCATCAAGAAACAGGTAATCATTGGACCTATGATCGTGACCGCCGCATTAAAACATGGGCTCAAGCACACTCAATTGCCTGGTATGAAGAGCAGGCTGGTGGCGTAATCCGCCGTCTCATATCGCGTGATCATTGGGCGCAGAGCTGGGACCGCACGATGGCAGAAACGCCGACGCCACCGCCCCACAGGCTTGAGCCGCTTGAAGAGGAATGGTCCTTTGACGTACCGAGCGCAGAAGAATTATTCACATCATCTGACGTCTGTGAAAATCGCCAAGCGGGCGGACGCGTCGAAGCTTTGAAATTGCTGAAAACATTTCTTTATGATCGTGGACAGAATTACCGCTTTCACATGTCGAGCCCATTGACCGCGCGTGACGCGTGCTCACGGCT
>RFZR01000034.1 GCA_009920595.1 Alphaproteobacteria bacterium
CAGCAATTGACTCAGCTTGAGCACCAGAAAGCAGAAATCGATAAAGCGATCAGCCGCTTGAAGTCGATGCAGCGTGCCGCCTGAGATCAATCACGGCTTATCCATTGATGCTCCTCTCCCTTGGGGGTAGGTTCCTATCCACTGTTCCCAAAAGGGGACTTTGAGGGTGGATCGAGGGGGAGGGACGATGCGCGACGCGTTCATTTACGACCATGTGAGAACGCCTCGTGGCCGCGGCAAACCCGACGGGGCCTTGCATGAGGTTACGGCCCTTGCGCTTGCTGCCCATGTTCTCAAAGCATTACAGCATCGAAATGCTTTCGATCCTGCTTTAATCGATGATGTTGTTTTGGGCTGCGTTGATCCTGTCGGCGAAGCTGGCGGAGATATTGCGCGCGCAGCGGCGCTCGTAGCAGGTTATGGCGTCACGGTCCCGGGCGTACAGATCAATCGCTTTTGTGCTTCAGGACTCGACGCCGTCAATTTTGCGGCGAGCCAAATTATTGCGGGTCAACAAGATCTCGCCATCGCCGGTGGTGTTGAATCTATGAGCCGCGTTGGTATCGGAGCTTCGGGCGGTGCGTGGGCCGTCGATCCGTCGATTGCAATTCCCGCTTTTTTCATGCCGCAGGGTATCTCAGCCGATTTGATCGCAACAAAATATGGATTTAATCGAGACGCGGTCGATCATTACGCGGCAGAGAGCCAAAAGCGTGCCGCAAAAGCCTGGAATGATAAAAGATTTAACAAATCGATCGCGCCTGTGACCGATGTGAATGGTCTTGTTCTTCTTGATCACGACGAACATATGCGGCCCACAACGACAGTTGAAACGCTCGCAGGTTTGAAGCCCTCATTCGCAGCCCTTGCCGAACAAGGCGGCTTTGGTGCGGTGGCGTTGCAAGCGCACCCAGATGTTGAATTTATCAATCACGTGCATCACGCCGGAAATTCATCTGGTATTGTTGATGGCGCGGCGGCGGTGCTCATCGGCTCATCAGAAGTCGGTAAGCGCCTGGGCTTAAAGCCCCGCGCGAGTATTCGCGCCTTTGCCAATATCGGATCTGATCCCGCGTTAATGCTGACAGGTCCCGTCGATGTCACAAAGAAACTTCTACAAAAATCAGGTTATACGATCAATGACATTGATCTCTTCGAAGTCAATGAAGCCTTTGCCTCTGTTGTGCTTCGCTACATTCAAGCCTTTGATCTTGATCCTCAAAAAGTAAATCCGAACGGCGGCGCCATTGCGATGGGCCACCCTCTTGGCGCAACAGGAGCGATGATCTTAGGAACGGCACTTGATGAGCTCGAGCGCACCCAAAAACATCGCGCGTTGATTACACTCTGTATTGGTGCCGGTATGGGTACGGCTACAATCATCGAGCGGGTTTAAGGGACCAACATAATGACTCTTACATTGACCCAATTCCGCTTCGAGATTGATCAAGATCAGATTGCACATCTCATCTGGGATATGCCTGACAAATCAATGAATGTCTTTACCGAAACGACACTCGATGAACTCGATCAAGTCGTGGATTATATTGCTAAAACAGATGCCATTCAGGGCTGTGTGATCTCGTCTGGCAAAGTTGATAGTTTTTCTGGCGGCGCTGATATCGATCTTATCAATAAACTCATCGATCAGGCACAATCGAAAAGTAAAAACGAAATCACAAGCGCGGATACCGAATCCCTCATCACGGCTTCAAGCTATATGAGTCGTGTTTACCGCAAGCTTGAAACTTGCGGTAAAGTCTTTGCAATCGCCCTTCACGGTACTTGTGTTGGCGGTGCTTTCGAATTGGCACTCGCCTGCCATTACCGCGTGATGGCTGATGATTCTAAAAGTAAAGTCGGGTTACCAGAAATCAAAATCGGGATTTTTCCCGGTGCTGGTGGAACGCAACGCGTACCACGTCTGGCTCCGACAGCTGATGCCCTTTTGATGATGCTTAAGGGCGATCTGATCAATGCTGAAACCGCACTCAAATATCGGCTCGTCGATATTGTTGCTGGAAAAAGTGAACTGGTCGAAAAAGCCAAAGCTTTCATTTTGAATGGTGGTTCTGCCATAAAAGCTTGGGATCGAGAGAATTTCAAACTTCCTTCTGGACCCGTGTATTCCAAGGGCGGAATGATGGTGTGGCCGATGGCGAGCGCCATTTGTCGCAAAGAGACCTATGATAATTATCCCGCGGCGCGCGCTTTGTTACAGACCGTCTATGAAGGATTACAGGTTCCTTTTGATCTTGGATTGAAAATCGAAAATCGTTTCTTCGCCAATATCCTCCGCACCACTGAAGCCAAATCCATGGTGCGTTCACTTTTCGTCTCTACGCAGGCGCTCAATAAGGGCGCACGACGTCCTGCCACCGTTTCAAAATCCGTAATAAAAGCGATTGGCATCGTTGGTACCGGTTTCATGGGTGCAGGGATTGCCAGTGTGTCAACGATGGCTGGGTTGAAAGTCATTATGATTGATCAAACGATTGATCTCGCCAAAAAGGGCCGTGATCAGGCACTCGCGACAATCGCAAAACGTATGAAAGCGCCACCGGAAGATATTGCACAAAGTGATACTGCAAAAAATTTGATTGTGTCGGATAGCTATACAGCTCTCTTTGAATGCGATCTTGTCATTGAAGCCGTATTTGAAGATCCGGCACTTAAGGTGAAAACGCTTTCAGCGGTTGAGGCGCATCTTAATCCAAACGCCATTCTTGCCTCAAATACATCAACATTACCAATTTCAGGCCTAGCTGATGCTTTGACCAAGAAGAATAATTTTCTCGGAATTCATTTCTTTTCACCCGTTGATAAAATGCGGCTCGTTGAATTGATCAAAGGTAGCGAAACGAATGAACGCGCACTCGCGGTCGGATTTGATTACTCACGACTGATCAGCAAGACGCCAATTATTGTAAATGATGCACGCGGCTTCTTCGCCAATCGCTGCGTTCTCAATTATCTTCTTGAAGGCCATCTCATGTTGGCCGAAGGTTATCCTCCGGCTTTCATTGAAAATGTTGCGCGGATGGCGGGTATGCCCGTCGGACCTCTCGCGCTCTCCGACGAAGTGGCTCTGGATCTCATCCATCGCATCATCACCGCGACCCGCTCTGCCTTGGGCGAACAATCAATAAACCCAACTCAAGCAGAGATCATCTCGACTCTCGTCGAGAGACATCAGCGCTTTGGTCGTAAGAACGGAAAAGGATTTTACGATTATACTCCGGGATCGCCAAAGCGTCTCTGGAATGGCCTTAAAGAGTTTAACAAGACATCACAAAGCATCGAGCCATTGAATATTGAAGAGGCTAAATTTCGTCTTTTAGCAACCCAAGCGCTTGAAGCCGCACGTACAATGGATGAAAAAATTATACTTGATGCGCGTGAAGCCGATATTGGCGCTATCCTCGGTTTCGGGTTCGCGCCTTATACCGGTGGCCCGTTGTCAATGATCGATGGAATGGGCGTAACAATCTTTAATCAGAAATGTGAAGCCTTACAAAAGCGCTATGGTGATCGTTTTTCCCTTCCGCAAAATTTGATCGATATGGGGAAAACAACGAGCCACTTTTATAATTAATACATGATAATCTATTCCGCAGCTGAACTTCGCAGCTTCATGGCCAAAACAGATTGCATAATCAAAGCGCGGAGAGATGCGGGCTTCACCGGTTTATGAAGCAGAAAAATACCTTCAGCTTGCGTTCTCTCGCGAACAAGCTTTGATCGATCGGCTGTCAACAGAATAGCAGGCAGATCAGGCCGAACCTTTTCACGTAAGGACTGGATCACATCAAGTCCTGTTTCGTGATCCAAATGATAATCGGCGATGATAAGAGGATATTGCGTTGCTGAATGTTCAAATTCCTTAAGCGCTGTTGCACCATCTCTCGCTGTATAGATCATGCATCCCCACCCGGACATGAGAAGCTTCATACCCTCCAAAATCATCTCGTCATTATCAATGACAAGTACAGGTAGACCTTTCGGGATCGAAATCTGCTGTCCGCGCGGCACGGCGTCTTTCATCTTTCTGACTGTTTTAATCGAAAGAGGGACCTCAATTGAAAAATGCGATCCACGACCTTCATCGGAATGAAGCTTCAAAGGATGCTTTAGTAGACGTGAAATTCTTTCAACAATCGACAGGCCGAGACCTAATCCGCGCGCCACTTTTGTCCCTTCATCAAGCCGTTTGAATTCTTTGAAGATCACCTTTTTTTGACTCGCTGGAATTCCGATACCCGTATCAATAATACTGATTGAAACAAACGAACCCCGTCGACGACATCCGACGACAACGCGACCTTGAGGCGTATATTTGATGGCGTTCGAAACTAAATTCTGCAACATACGTCGCAAAAGTCTCTTATCTGATCGAACTGCCAAACTTGTATGAATAAAGCGAAGATCTAATCCTTTTTCTTTCGCACTTGGTTCAAGCTCGATGCGTAATTGAGAGAAGAGATCCTCAATCGGGAAATCTGAAAGCTCGGGCTTTTGCGCGCCCGCATCAAGTCGTGAAATATCGAGAAGTGTTGTGAGGATCTCTTCTACCGCTTCAAGCGAGGTCGCAACATTTTGAACAAGTTGCCCGTCCGATGAGGGGAAATCTTTTTCTAGCAAAGCTGCTGAGTAAAGGCGCGCGGCATTCAAGGGCTGAAGAATGTCATGACTTGCCGCCGCAAGAAATCTTGTCTTTGAAAGATTGGCATCGTCGGCTTCCGCCTTAGCGTCGGAAAGTTCTCGATTAAGCCGGAGCAGCTCTTCAGTTCGCTCCCGCACACGACTTTCAAGAAGTTGATTGGCCGAGAAGAGTTCTTCCTCTGCCCTCACGGTCTCCGTAATGTCAGTGTAAGTCGTAACGATGCCCCCATCAGGAAGATGTTCGGAGCGGATTTCAATCCAACGCTCAGCCGGATGGGTCCGAATGCGCACGGGATGTGTATCACGAATAAAACTCTCAAAGCGGCGTCTAAAATAAATTTCACTTTGCCCCGGACCATAAAACTGGCGCGCCGTATTATATCGAATGATGTGTTCAAGCGGCGTGCCGACATGGATCATGTGATCCGGCAAATCAAATAAAGTTTGAAACGCGCGATTCCAACAAAGTAAGGTCTGGTTAGAATCAAACACAGTGACGCCCTGACGAGCATGATTCAATGCGTGTTGGAGTAGCTCGCGATTTTGTTGAAGCGCCGCTGACGCTTCATCAAGCAATTGTAGAGCATCGGTACGCGTTACATTTCCTCTTGAAAGCAGAATAGAAATGACGCGTCTTGATGATGCGGCACCAATTGCAGAAGCAAGCTGAAACTCGGCGAATCTGATGATCTCAATGGAAGCTAATTGATCATCCGTTTCGTAGTTGCCGGGATAGGCCGAAAAAGCCGCCCGTGTTCGTTCCGCACCCAGATAGCGTGCCACAAGTTTTTTCAAATCACCGACGGTGATTGAGGATCGCCACAAACGAAAATTCAAATTTGTAAGAGGATTTTTGGCTTCAACAAAGAAATCAGCCTGAATAGATTCAATTTGTGTTGGTGCTCGCACAAAGGAAAAGGCAATAAAGAATGCAAGATTGGTCAATAAACTAAAAAAAGCACCATTCGCGATTGGTGAAAGCTCCAGACCAAAAAGCGCCGTTGGCTTTAGAAACGTAAGTCCAAAGGGCCCATAACGTAAAAGATTTTCAATCCCGAATAATGCCGGATTGGCGAGATTGGGAAGAACCAGCGTATAGATCCAAACGAATAAACCGGCCAGCAAACCGGCTGTCGCACCAAGCGCGGTCCCTCGCCGCCAAAACAAGCCACCAAAAAATGAAGGCGCAATTTGTGCGATCGCTGCAAAAGAAACCAGTCCGATTGAGGCCAGTGCCGCATCGCTTGTCGATTGAAAATAAACAAAGCCTAGAAGAAGAATAATGACGATACCGATGCGTCGGATTGTCAGAATTTGGCTACCAAGATCACCCGATCGCTCACGAAAAAGTTTACCGCTTGTTGGCAGGAGTGGCATAACAAGATCGTTTGAGATCATCGTTCCGAGCGCGACGCATTCGACAATCACCATCGCTGTTGCTGCGGATAAACCACCAAGAAAAACAATTAATGCGATGACACCATTACCCGCTTTCAGCGGTAATTCGAGAATGGCCATATCACGATCAATCATTCCCGGCGGAAAAACAAAATTTGAACCAAGCGCAATTGGAATCACAAAAAGATTGATCAAAATAAGATAGACCGGAAACATCCACGCTGCGCGCTTTGTGTCGAGTTCATCGCGGTTCTCAACCATCGTCATGTGAAATTGTCGCGGCAAAAGCAATATGATCAAAAAGGACAAGAGCGTCATGGCGAAAACAGTCGCAAAGCCATTGCTTCGATCCATGAGTGGCGTGATGTCGGGGCGTGACTCGACCAATTCGATCAAGGGGCCTATTCCGCCAAACATGCCCCAGACAACGAAAACACCAACCGCCAAAAATGCTGCAAGTTTGATGGCCGATTCAAAAGCCACGGCAATTGTTAAGCCAGTATGATGTTCGCGTGAGTCAATATGTCTTGTGCCGAAGGTAACTGTGAAGCCCGCAAGCACGAGCGCAACGACGAACGCCAAGGCACCCAGAGTCGGCGTTGAGAGTCCAGCGACGCCGTCTGGAACTGAATCAAGCAAGGTTTTGAGTGAAATCGTAATCGCCTTCAATTGCAGAGCGATATAGGGAATGGATCCGATCACGGCGATCAAGGCGACAATTGCAGCGACACGCGAACTCTTGCCATAACGAGCGGCAACGAAATCTGAAACAGAGAGAATATTTTGCGATTTCGTGAGGTGAACGACCCGCTTCACAAAGCGATGGCCAAAGCCAATCACAAGGATAGGCCCAAGATAAATTCCTAGAAAATCAAGACCCGTTGATGAGGCCAGACCAACGGACCCAAAAAACGTCCAAGAAGTGCAGTATACTGCCAGCGTCAGTGCATAAATTGTCGAGCGGAGTGGGCCTTTAAGAAACCGTTCGCCATATAAATCACCAAAATGGGCGACGGTAAAAAGGGCCGAGAGATAGACAAGCGCCACCAATATGATGACCCAACCCGCAATCATCAGCCCATGTCCCCATTCTGTGCTTCAGCCTGTCCCTTAGGCCGGGAAGGTCTACCAAACAATTTCAGGTCGAAACCGCTCTGGCAAGCGGCTTGGCTTTATGGAACAAAGGCACCGTGGCCCAAGTCCCGTAAAGGCGTCAAAGTATGATACCGAACTCCACTCTGATCTCGTCCATCTCCCCTGAATCCGCCGGTGTTCCCGGAAGCGGCATCCTTGAGGCTGTCACTTATGGCTGGGGTCGCCCAGGCCTTATCCCGCTTTGGGCGGGAGAGGGCGATATGTCCACGCCGTCTTTCATCAGTGACGCGACAACGAGATCGCTAGCCGCCGGCGAGACCTTCTACACGCCCAATCGCGGTATACCGGCTTTTCGTGAAGCGATCGCGCGCTATATGTCGACGCTCTATGAAACGACTTTTTCG
The DNA here is from genome assembly GCA_009920595.1 of Alphaproteobacteria bacterium. GTDB lineage: Bacteria > Pseudomonadota > Alphaproteobacteria > Rhizobiales > Beijerinckiaceae > CAIUPE01. The sequence goes on from RFZR01000034.1 coordinate 7,560, forward strand.
CCGGATCGTTTTCTTTGCACCATTGGTGGCATGCATGCGATGCAGATCGCGATGCGCCTGGCTCTCTCAAAAGGTGATGAGTTGCTGGTGCCTTCGCCGGCCTGGCCCAATTTCAACGGTGCGGCCATGGCGATTGGCGCTGTACCGGTTGACGTGCCAATGGGATTGACAGGTGAAAATCAAAAAGGGCGCTGGTTTCTCGATCTTGATCGATTGGCTCAAGCTGTGACGCCAAAAACAAAAGCCATCGTCATCAATTCACCGTCCAATCCCACGGGATGGACCGCCACGCTGCAAGAATTGAAGGATGTCTTGTCGCTTGCGCGTCGTCATGGTCTTTGGATCATCGCTGATGAGATTTATGCTCAATTTGTTTTTGGCGGGGCAAAGCGTGCGCCTTCTTTTCACGATGTTATGGATGATGATGATCGAATTCTATTCGTTCAAACATTTTCAAAAAATTGGGCAATGACCGGTTGGCGTATCGGGTGGCTCGAATGTCATCCGTCTCTTGCGCAAGCAGCGGAAAATCTCATTCAGTATTCATCATCAGGTGTGCCTACATTTTTACAACGCGGTGCAATTGCGGCCATTGATCACGGCAAGAATTTTATCGAGCATCAAATTGCACGTGCGCATGAAGGGCGCGAGATCGTATGCAATGCGCTTGGCAGATTACCGCAACTCTCCTTTATGATTCCTGAGGGCGCCTTCTATCTCTATTTCCGTGTTGAAGGCACAAGTGATTCAATGAGCTTGGCGAAATCACTCATTGATCGCGCCAATGTCGGCCTTGCCCCAGGTACGGCTTTTACAAAAAGCCAAGATCCATGGCTGAGGTTGTGCTTCCTGCGAAAAGCGGATGATTTGAAGATCGCTGTTGATCGTTTAAGCGCCGCTCTTTCTGCCTAGGGAAAATGCGGAGGCTATTTCCCGTAAGGCCTCCGAACGGCAAACTACGCAACCAAATCGCGTGAGCGACGTTTTACTCCCATGAATTGTCGAGGGGATGACCCCGCTCGGCATAAAGTTGGCTCTGAAAATTCAAACAAGGTGAGATCTTCCTCGTCACCGAGGCGGATGACGGTCTTGTATTGCTGGGAGATTCTCGATGGGACAAGAAAGCGTAGCGGCACAAGAAGTCTATATTGCAGATAATGATTTGGCATTTCGAAGCGCTGTGGCCTCAGGGCTCGAAACAGCCGGCTTTCGTGTGACGTCCTTCTCGGATGGCCCTTCGCTTCTTGCCGCGATGCGATCTCGTACACCGGATTGTCTACTTATTGATCTAAATGTGAAGGGAAACAGCCATGCCGATCTTCTCGGTGATCTCGGCTCACGGGTTACAACACCCATTGTCACAATGGCGGATCATCCTGATATTGAATTGGCGGTTAGCGCCATGAAAAAAGGTGCGTCGGATTTTGTTTCGAAGCCTTGTGAGGCAGAATCTCTCGTTGGACGCATCAAAACAATCATTGATCATCATAATGAACCCGCGAGCAAAGTTGATCTATCAAATTTTCGAGGGGGCGATCGTTTGACACCGCGCGAGCGCGATGTTTTACAAAAAATTGCTCTTGGCGCATCAAACAAAGAAGCCGGTCGACAATTAGGGATTAGTCCACGAACCGTTGAAGTACATCGCGCACGAATTATGGAGAAAATGGGAGCAAGAAATACGGCTGACCTTGTTCGAATTGTTTATTCGGCCAGCTTCTGATGCCTCTCCGATCTTTGTTCAATCGATTGGAGGTTCACAATGGAGCTATATCGATCTTCAAACAATCATGGTGACGTTATTGGTCGTGCGATGGATGTTCCTCCGCGCACGGTCATTATTGATGAAGGTGATCCCGCTCGGTCTGTTTACAAAATTCAAGTTGGTCAGGTCATGCTCTCAAAATTGCTGCCTGATGGACGTCGACAAATATTCGAATTACTCGGTCCTGGTTCCATATTCGGCGTGACGCCCAATCAACGGCATGACAGTGTTGCAGAATCCTTAACTGATACAAAGTTATCGATATTTGAACGTTCATGGCTTAATCACGTTCCGAGTATTGAAAATTCATTTGTCCATTGCCTTGAAGCTCAGATTTGCGCGCTTCATGATCATGCCGTTCTGTTGGGGCGAAAAACGGCAACGGAACGTGTATCGACCTATATTCTCAATCTTGTGAATGGGCATGACCAAAACTCAGAGCAAACACAATCTCACGTTTTTGTGATTGTGCCCATGACACGTTCTGAAATTGCCGATTATCTCGGATTGACGCTGGAGACGGTCAGCCGTGCCTTTTCAAGATTAAAACGCCTTGGCGTTATTTCTTATGAACGCCATGATGGTCCGATGCGTGTGGCGATTCATCGCCTAGGTCCGCTCACAGGGACTTATTGGACGGCATAAGATTTTTCAAGGATGGCGCGGGTGCGCCGCTCCGCTCCCCCGAGTCTAAAAGCGGGCACCCGCAAATCCTCTTCTGTGACGGAATAGCAGCCACAAGGATTTATAGACTCGATTGTCCGGGCAAGCTTTGATGCGGATCAAATTATAAATTATTTCGCCGGAACGAGTTGATAGCCCTTTGAAAAGAGACAGCTCTCAACCATCTGATTTCGGGGAGTCTCATTCATATCTCTGGTCGAATAGGTCGGCGGCACATAGATGGGCTCATCGAAAAAGCATGAATCAAATCCACGGTGATAGCGACGACAGAAGGGCGAGCTTCTATATACATAGCCGCCGCCCTCGACGACGGTCACTGGATGAACGGGATAATTCCGTGAGGCTTGCCTTTCACAGTTGAACTTATCTCGACCAAAATCCGAGAGAGACCTTGTCGGATGGGTCCATTCATAGCGTTGGCAGCCACCAAGCGTCAGCATCAGCGCAACAAATCCGATTCCGATCACAACAGCTGATTTACGGCGTTGTGCCATCAGACTTTTGATATTTGTTGAGTACTTTATGGTCACTTATAGATCTTCCAATTTTTCATTTGATAAAAAGATGATAGAAACAATGTCTGAATTGAAGCTGAATAGGTTGCTGATTTGTCGAATTTAGAGCCCGCCTTGGCAAGTCGAAAGACCATCAAAGCCCTCGGTGTGATGAGCGGAACCTCAATGGATGCCATCGATGTGGCCCTGGTTGATACTGATGGCGAAACCCATATTCATTGTCGTGATGTTGGGGTTGGTACCTATGATCATGAACTTCGCGAGATACTTCTTAAGCGCTTAGCCGACCCAGAACTGGCATCAGCGCCGCCTCCACGCGATTTGGTTGATGCCGTGACCGACGCACATTGTCGAGCGGTTGAGGAGATGGTGACGTCCAATCATCTCGCCCTCGATGAAATCGATCTTATCGGATTTCATGGGCAGACGATTTTTCATGCACCAGATCGCCGGTTAACGATTCAGATTTTTGATGGAGCGCGGGCGTCTCGCCGATTAAAGACGCCTGTAGTAAGCGATTTCAGAACGGCCGATGTTTTGGCAGGTGGTCAAGGTGCCCCTCTCGCGCCTCTCTTTCATCGCGCGAAATTTGGCGACATCCGTGAGCCCATCGCCGTCGTTAACATTGGCGGCGTATCGAACATCACATATTTTGATCATGATACGATTTTGGCCTTCGACACAGGTCCCGGTTCGGCATTGATTGATGATTTTATTCGTCGTCGCCGTGGCTTAAATTATGAT
>RFZR01000331.1 GCA_009920595.1 Alphaproteobacteria bacterium
ATGAAGCCAAGCGTCGCATCAACCACCATCGTCGTTGTGACCGCAATGCCATAGGCCGAGGCGAGCGCGTTTGAAGATTTGAACACGACAACGAGAACAACGACGCCGATCAACAAAAGCGAATTGATACGCGGCAAGAAAATCTGACCCGCATGGGTTTCAGATGTGAAGCGAATTTCCATACGCGGCAAAAGACCAAGCTGAATGGCCTGGCTCGTCAAAGAGAAGGCACCGGTGATGACCGCTTGGCTCGCAATCACAGTAGCCAATGTGGCCATCGCCACAACAGGCACCGTTGCCCATGTCGGATAAAGATGGAAGAAGGGATCAGTCGCCAATTCGGGATTGGCGAGCACCATTGCGCCTTGGCCAAAATAATTAAGCATCAAAGCGGGGAGAACAAAAAACAACCAGGCATACTGAATGGGCTTCTTACCGAAATGACCGAGATCGGTGTAGAGCGCTTCACCCCCTGTGACCGCAAGAAACACGGCGCCCAAAGTCACGAGACCAATCACACGATGTTCGATCACGAAGCGAATGCCGTAAATCGGATTGAGCGCGTTCAAAATCGAAAGATCATCGCTGATATGCATGATGCCGCCAAGCGCGAGCATCAAGAACCAGATGATCATGATGGGGCCAAAAAATGTTGCCACACTCGCCGTGCCTCGACTTTGCACCGCAAAGAGCACGATCAAAATCACAAGCGTAATGGGAATGATAAAAGGATCTAGTGCGGGCGTGATGAGTTTCACACCTTCAACCGCTGATAAAACGGAAATCGCCGGTGTGATGATCGAGTCGCCATAAAACATCGCGGCGCCAATCACACCCAAGAGAAAGATCCCATTACCGCCTTTGCCCACCGCTCGTTGACAAAGCGCCATCAAAGAGAGCGTGCCGCCTTCACCATTGTTGTCGGCGCGCAGAAGAATGATCACATATTTGGCGGTAACAACGAGAAGCAACGCCCAGAAGATCAAAGACAACACACCATAGACGGCGTCTTTAGGAACCTCCGGCAGAACGGAGCCTTCCTGAAAATGGTGGGCGCCAACGGCAGCCAGCAAAGCTTCACGAAACGCATAGAGTGGGCTCGTGCCGATATCGCCGAAGACAACGCCGATACTGCCGATTGCCAAACCCCAGAAATGTTTTTGGCCATGACCCCCGTGATGCCCGCCATGACCATGATGATCATCTTCATGATGACGGTCGTGACCGTGCGAGGCATCGTCTAAATCAATTCTATGGGGAGGCATGGTGACACCACTCTTTACGATCCCCGGCTCTGTGCGGGGCGGCGCGTCTATAGCACTTTCCGGACCGATTACCAGTGGGGACGCCCCTGCTCATTTCCGCTTTCCCCCTAGGCAATTGGATGAGAGCCGTGACGCCTTGGCGCTTTCATCGGGAAGAGGCTTGGGCTAAGGAGGGGGCAAGGTCACACGGACCACCCCTTTTTCTTTGCCAGGCTCTTTAAAATATGACGTCCACCTCTCCTTCCGGCATTCTTAGCGGCAAACGCGGGCTCATTATGGGCCTTGCCAATAATAAATCGATCGCTTGGGGCATCGCCCGCTCCGCCCGTGACCAAGGTGCGGAACTGGCCTTCACCTTCCAAGGTGAGGCACTTGAAAAGCGCGTACGCCCGCTGGCTGCCGAACTCGGCGGCCTTGTTGTGGGTCATTGCGATGTTACCGACCCGGCCTCGATCGATGCCGTTTTCGCGGAAGTCGAAAAACAATGGGGCGGCATTGATTTCCTCGTCCATGCGATTGCCTTCTCCGACAAGGACGAATTGACCGGCCGCTATATCGACACATCAGAAGCCAATTTCACAAAATCGCTCTTGATCTCCTGCTATTCTTTCACAGCGGTCGCGCAG
>RFZR01000332.1 GCA_009920595.1 Alphaproteobacteria bacterium
ACGCAAGGTTCCGGTGAAGCCCAAATGACGCAGACGTTTTGCGATTGAAAAGCCGCGACCGTCATTGAAAGCGGGGAAAGCCACTGAGATCAGCGCGATCTGATTAAAGAGCGGCTGCAATTGCGCTGGTTTGACTGTGTTTGAAATATGCAAACCGGTTTTACCGGCCTGCAATTTCAGGCGATCCGCTACTTCATCGAGGCGTGTGAAATTGATAATGACGTCACCATCACGTGGCACATCTTCATTATCCGCAAGCTTACGCCATGGATCATTGACGAAAGAAAAATCACGCATCAGTGGCATGGATGGCTCCTTTGAAACGGTCAATTCCAACGCGACGATAGGTATCGATAAAGCGTTCGCCCTTTTGGCGTTGCGTTTTCAGTCGCATCGCCGCCAAGCGTGATTTGATAGCTTTCTTCACCCGATTTCTCGAGACCAAGAATGCCGATATGGCCGATATGGTGATGGCCGCAGGCATTAATGCAGCCTGAAATCTTGATGCCGAGTTCGCCGATTATTTGTTGACGATCAGGATCAGCAAAACGTTTCGCGATGTCTTGTGCAATCGGGATCGAACGCGCAGTGGCGAGTGCGCAATAATCCATGCCGGGGCACGCAACGATATCGGTGATTAAGCCGACATTGGCCGTGCCGAGTTCATGTTTTTTAAGTTCCGCATAAAGTGCAGGCACATCGTCTTTTTTCACATAAGGAAGAACGATGTTTTGAAGATGCGTGACACGCAATTCACCGAGACTATAGGCGTCAGCAAGATCCGCGAGTGCGCGCATCTGGTCGGATGTCGCATCACCCGGTGCCGCGCCAATCGCTTTCAGGGAAACGGTTATAGCCACATAACCCGGCACTTTATGTGCAAACCCATTTGTATCAATGAAGCGCTTCAGTTCAGGATCTTGGGCTTTTGCCGCTTCGAGACGCGCGCTTGTATCAGGCAGAGTTTCATAAGCGGGTGGTGCGAAATAGGCGTTGATCCGTTCAACTTCTTTCGGATCAGCGGCAATCGCTGCTCGATTGCTTGCGGCAAATTCCTCTTCTACCGCTTTGCGAACTTCATCAATGCCCGTTTCGTGAACAAGAATTTTCACGCGCGCTTTATATTTGTTATCGCGACGGCCTTCTGCGTTATAAACGCGCATGATCGCTTCGAGATAGGGAAGAAGATCGGCTTTCGGTAAAAAGTCGCGAATGACTTTACCGATCATCGGTGTGCGACCAAGACCGCCGCCAACAATGATTTCATAACCCACTTCACCGCTTGTCGGATGTTTCAAGATACGCAAGCCAATGTCATGGCCTTTAATTGCCGCTCGATCGTGTTCGGCACCCGTCACGGCAATTTTGAACTTGCGCGGCAGAAAGGTGAATTCCGGATGAAGGCTCGACCATTGACGCAGCAATTCCGCGGTTGGACGAGGATCTTCAATTTCATCGGCAGCCACGCCTGAGAATTGATCCGCTGTCACATTGCGAATGCAATTACCCGAGGTCTGGATGGCATGCATTTCGACATCCGCAAGCGCATCAAGAATATCCGGCACATCTTTGAGTTTTGGCCAATTGAATTGGATGTTCTGACGCGTTGTAAAATGGCCGTAACCCTTGTCCCATTTGTCCGCAATCATCGCGAGCTGGCGCATTTGACGTGAAGACAAAGTGCCATAGGGAATGGCGACACGCAGCATATAGGCGTGAAGCTGCAAATAGAGGCCATTCATCAAACGTAACGGACGGAATTCATCATCTGAAAGCGAGCCATCAAGACGGCGCTCGACTTGTCCGCGAAATTCGAGAACGCGTTCGCGAACAAAACGATGATCGAATTCGTCATAACGA
>RFZR01000333.1 GCA_009920595.1 Alphaproteobacteria bacterium
GCGTGATCTCGGTCACCGAAAGACAAAGCTATATTTTCCGCGTGCGTGAACTTGCTAAAGCCTGTGGCGAAGCCTGGTTAAAGACGGAAGGTGGCGGCGCCTAATGAGCCGCATAAGTGCATTTACAACAATAGATTTTTGAAAAAGGGAAACAGAACCATGACCGCTCCCCATATCGCTGCCAAAGCGCCCATGCCTGTCGACGTCAAAGCCGGAGAAACCTATTTCTGGTGCTCGTGCGGCCAATCAAAAAATCAACCCTTCTGTGATGGCTCTCACAAGGGCTCGTCCTTCACACCGATGAAATGGACAGCAGAAGAAGACAAGAAAGCATTTTTCTGCGCGTGCAAACATTCGAAAAACTCACCGCTTTGCGATGGCTCGCATAAAGCGCTCTGAGTGAACCGCATTATATTATTCTAAAACCGCGCGAGACCTTACGCGATGCCTGATTTGCTGCTTGAACTCTTCTCGGAAGAAATTCCCGCCCGTATGCAACGGCGCGCGGCCGAGGATTTAAAATCAGCGGTCACTAACGCATTGGTCGAGCGCGGTTGCGCTTACGAAGCCGCTCTGGCTTTCGCGACACCCCGTCGCTTGGCTCTGCATATTGTCGGTTTGCCAGCGCATCAGCCCGACACACGCGAAGAGAAAAAAGGCCCGCGTGTCGGCGCGCCGCAACAAGCGATTGACGGATTTTTGAAAGGCGCAGGCCTCACTGATTTGTCGCAAGCGACAATTCAATCAGATCCGAAAAAGGGTGATTTTTATATCGCAATTGTTGAACGAAAAGGCCAACCGACGCCGTCTGTGATCGCGGAAATATTGCCAAACATCATCCGCGAGTTTCCTTGGCCGAAAAGTATGCGCTGGGGCAAAGGGTCCGCGGAAAGCGGCGCTCTGCGTTGGGTTCGTCCACTTCATTCCATTGTGTGCACTTTTGGCAGCGACACCGAAACGCCTGAAATTGTGCATTTTGAAATCGATGGCATCAAAGCGGGCGATGTCACTTACGGCCACCGTTTCCTTGCGCCTCAGCCTTTTCATGTGCGTCGCTTTGATGATTATGTTTCAAAGCTAGAAGCCGCCAAAGTGGTTCTCTCGACCGATCGCCGCAAAGACATTATTTTGAATGACGCAAAGAGTCTCGCTTTCGCGCAAGGGCTCGAGCTTGTTGAAGATGATGCGCTGCTTGAAGAAGTCGCAGGGCTTGTCGAATGGCCGACCGTGCTCATGGGCTCTTTTGAAGAGCGCTTCCTTGACATTCCACCAGAGGTGATCCGCGCCACCATACGCGCCAATCAGAAATGTTTTGTGCTGCGCAAAACAGGATCCAATACGCTCGCCAATAAATTTCTTCTCACTTCCAATATGATTGCAAAAGATGATGGCGCAACCATCATCAGCGGCAATGAGAAAGTTGTGCGCGCGCGATTGTCAGACGCTAAGTTTTTCTGGGAAACCGATATCAAAGTGAAACTTGAAGATCGACTTGAAAAACTGAAATCGATTACTTTTCACGCAAAGCTCGGCACGCAGCATCAGCGCGTTGAGCGGCTTATCGCGCTTGCCAAAGAACTCGCGCCGCTTGTCAAAGCGGATGTGAGAAAGGCTGAACGCGCTGCCCTCCTCTGCAAAGCCGATCTTGTGTCGGAGATGGTCGGCGAGTTTCCGGAAGTGCAAGGCTTGATGGGCCGCTATTATGCGACACGTCAGGGTGAAGATGCGTCTGTCGCGATTGCGTTAGAAGATCATTACAAACCGCAAGGTCCTTCCGATCGTATTCCGACAGATCCCGTTGCCATTGCCGTCGCGCTTGCCGATAAAATCGATACGCTTGTTGGGTTCTGGGCGATTGAT